>JBDHVF010000054.1:0-18715 GCA_039809605.1 Polyangiales bacterium
GACCCATGCAGCCCATCACCTCGTTTCAGCACGCTCAGCCACGCCCTCGCTCCGCGGGGGCGGGGCGCGCGGCAGCGCGGGTGGGGGCTCCGCGAAGCTGCGTGCCTGCGCGGGTGGGGGCTCCGCGAAGCTGCGTGCCTGCGCGGGTGGGGGCTCCGCGAGGTGCGTGCCTGCGCGGGTGGGGGACACGTCGCACACGCGAAAGCGGCAAACTTGACGTGAAGTTGGTATGATCCACGGAGCGACGGCTCCCAACCCCCGCCCGAGGTCCGCTCCCCTTCACCCCGGCAGTTGCGAGCCCGTCGGCGAAGTCCGCCCCCCTTCGAACTGCCACCTCGCCACCCTCAGGCGAAGCCTCCGACCCTTCTTCCGGCGGCTCCCTACCCGTCGCGTGAAGGGTCGCGCATTGTTCCGGGCGGTTCCCAACCCCGCGAAAATCCCCGCGTCGCTTCGCAGGAGGGCTCTCCCCCACCTCGACCATGTCCCTCGCTGCTCCGCCGTGGGCTCTCCACCTCCGCCGTGAACGTCTGCCACCTCCGCGGTGTCGTCGTACAACCGGAGGTACTCACATGCCGCGCACGCTCCCCCTCGCCCTCGTGCTCGTCCCCACGCTCGCCCTCGCCGATCGCCCGCCTGCGCCCGCACCGCCGCCGCGCCCTGCGCCGCAGGTGCCCGCGCAGAGCGTGAGCTGCCTCGGCCGCTGGCAGGGCTGGGGTCGCGGCAGCACGGGCACCCCGTGGAGCATCGACATGGTGGTGACCGCGGAGCGGGGCGCACGCTGCGGCACGATCGAGTACCCGTCGCTCCGTTGTGGCGGCTACCTGGTGAACTGCCAGCGCCGCGGCGACGTGGTCACGTGGACCGAGGTCTACACGCACAACCCCGGCACGTGCGCGCCCGCGGGCCGCGTCGACGGCCGCTGCGACGCGGGCACGATGCAGTGGGTGTGGACCGGGATGGAGGTCGTGCGCAGCCGCCTCCAGCGCGCGAGATAGTCGTCACACGCGCTCGACGTCACCCCCGGCGCACGCGCATCGCATGCGGGCCGTGCACGGCGGTCGGGAACGCCTCGGGGATGCTCCCGCGCGGGTTCGACTCGTCGACGTCGCGCGCGAACTCTCGCTTCGCGGGAGACTCCAGGTAGGGCCCGCCCTCCTCCTCGGGGCTCATGCTGTCGAGCGTGTCGGGGAGCATCGCTTCGCCCGCCAGCGCGTTCGCGATGAAGTGCTCGCCGAGCAGCTCGGCCTCGTCGATCGCAGTCCCGCGACGTACGGCGCGCGGGTCGAGGAAGCCCGTCTCCTGATCGCGAAGATGACGCCGGATGATCATGACCGCAGTACCCCTTTCACATCGGATCGTAGGTCCGAGAGCGCCCCGAAGATAGAGGCCCTCGGCACGTTGCGCGTGCGATCGTGAGCGCAGCACCCGGCGTGCCGCGGGGCGCTTGTCTGGCGACATTGACCCGCTCTCGCGTGCGCGCCTACCGTGCGACTCGCCATGAATCCCCTTCGCCGCAAGCTCGCCATCGCCACGTGGGACGGCCCCCGAGAGCCCAACATCTACGGCCGCATGACCCTCGACGCCGAGCCCGCGCTCGCCTACGTCGAGGCGTTGCGCAAGACCTCGGGCGAGAAGGTCACGCTCACCACGGTGATCGGCAAGGCCGTGGCGATGGCCCTGCGCGCGACGCCCACGCTCAACGGCTACATCCGCCTCGGCGAGTTCGTGCCGCACGAGCGCGTGTGCGTGACCTTCCTGGTGTCCTTCGAAGACGGGAAGAACCTCGCGAAGGCGAAGGTCGACGACCTCGATCGCAAGTCGGTGCTCGAGGCCACCGTCGAGCTGCGCGAGCTCGCGGATCGGTTGCGCCAGGGCCGCGACGCGTCGTTCAACAGGAGCATGGGCCCGGTGCGCATGCTGCCGTCGTGGGCGCTCAAGGCGCTCGTGCGCGCGACGGGCTTCGCCACCACGAACCTCGGCGTGTCGCTCCCGTCGCTGGGGCTCGAGGCGTTTCCCTTCGGGTCGTGCGTGATCACCAACGTGGGCACCTTCGGGCTCGACGAGGGCTACGTGCCGCCGACGCCCTTCGCGGGCGTGCCCCTGTGGGTGCTCATCGGCGCCGCGAAGGACGCGCCCATGGCCGTCGACGGCGAGGTGGTGGTGCGCAAGCAGGTCACGCTCACGGCCACCATCGACCATCGGTTCATGGACGGCGCGCAGGGCGCCACGCTGGCGAAGACGATCCGACGGGTGATGGAGAACCCGTCGGAGCTCGAGGTGCGGGGGTGAGGGCGACGATCACTCCTCGCGGCGCGCGCGGCACGTGATCGCGAAGAGGTGCGTGCCCGAGTCGCCGTAGCCCGAGAGCGCGCCGCTCTGCGCGGTGACACGGACCGCGAGGTCGCCGTCGCCCGCGGGCGCGTACCACGACGAGCCCCGCGCGGTGATCGAGCGCACGCAGGCCGAGCGCGCGGTCATCTCCACCACGGCGCGCGCGTCGTCGGTGAACGGCGGCGTGTCGCCCTCCGCGTCGGTGCGCGTGGCGGTCGCTTCGAGGCCCGCGTAGGTGTCGCCCGTGAGGTGCACCGTGATGGCGTCGGGCGCGGGCGTCGGTGAGGTGCACGGCGGCGCGTCGAGCTCGCCGTCGACGCGCAGGATCTCGCGCGGCTCGCGCTCGGGGTACACCAGCGCTTCGAGGCTCGCGGGGTCGCCGACGAAGCGCGCGGGGCCGCTGCGCCCGTCGGGGAGCTCGACCCACAGCGAGCCGAACGTATGGTGCGTGACGTACTCGGCGTCGTCGCTCACGCGGCCGTGGTCGTCGACCACGAAGCGACGCGCGACGGTGTAGGCGCCGATGCCGTTGCGGGGGTCGCCCCACGGCCTGCGCAAGGCACCCATGAGCACGGCGGCTCGCCCGTCGCGCTGCGTCCGCACGTCGGGGCTCCCCTCGCCCAGCAGCGCGGCCTCGCCGTTCAGGAGCGCGGCCTCGCCCGTCGACGCGACGAAGCACACGCCCCGTGCCGTCGCGAGCGCGCCCGTCCGCGTCGCCCACGGGAGCATGTTCATGAAGTCGGTCGCGCAGCGCGGGTCCGACGCGGTGACGCGGGGCACGTTCACACCGAAGGGACCGCGCGGGTCCTGGCCGCTCCACGAGAGCCTGTCGCGAGTGGCGTCGGCCAGGCGCCCCCAGAGCACGGGCGTGAAGAGGCTGACGTACCTCCACGCCTCGACCCCCGCGGGCGGGCGCGCGAGCGGCGAGCGGCCCGCCGCACGCAGTCGGCAGGTCGCGCCGCGGATGCGCACCGGCGCCGACACCTGGTCGAGCCGCAGGATGGGCTCGCGCGGGGCGACTCCCGGCGACGCGATCACCTCCACGTGGCGATGCCGCAGCGCCGGAGGCACCGGCGGATCGTCCCTCGGGTCGAGCACCTGCCGGTTGTCGACGCCCGGCGATCGCTCCAGCGGGAACTGCAAGACGCGACGAGGCTCCCCCGGCTCGACGCTCGGCTCGTCGCATCCGAGCGGGCACGCCGAGAGCGTGCCGTCGCCCGCGAGGCGCCACCGTTCCCCGTGGGCCTCGACCACCACGGCGCCGCCGCGCCCCGCGACCGACCACGCCGTGGGTCCGTCGACGCGATGCCACGTCGTCCCCGCGTCGCTCGTGCGAAGGAGCGCTCCCCCCTCGACCACCGCCGCGCCGCGCGACGCGTCACCGAAGGCCACGTCGAGCGCACCCGGCGGCGCGCGAAGCGACGTGAGAGGTGCACGCCCGTCGGTGCCGAGCCACGAGCCGCCGGGGGCCCGCAGCACCGCGCGCCCCTGCGACGCCCGCTTGAACACGGAGCCATACGGCGCCACGCCGAGTCGCCTCAGCCTGCCGGTGAATGAATCGCTCGCGAACACACGCCCGCGCGGCGTGAGGAACGCCCAGCCTCGCGCCGTGAGCGTCTGCGCGGCGATGCCCTCCTCGGGCGCGTCGTCGGCGGCGCTCACCACGCGGCCGTCGGCGCCGATCACCGCGCGCAGCGAGCCCGGCCCCGCGTCACTCGCGCCCGCGATGACGTAGAAGCGCATCGACTCGCCGCTGCCGGTCACGTGCACGACGACCATCCACCGCTCCGTCGCGTCGTCGAGCGGCGCGACGCGCGCAGGAGGACGCGGCCGAGCGAGCCGTCGCAGCGCGGGCCCGACGCGTCGGTCGCGCGGGTCGCAGCTCAGGGAGAGGCTCGCGAGAGCGAGGAGGAGGGTGAACGCCCGCGGCACGCGCCCATGAGACACGCGCCGCGGGTGTTTGATCAATAGGCGGCGGCCGACTGGAAGTTGATGCCGAGGGCCTCGCGGAGCGCGAAGTAGTTCTCGGAGATCGAGAAGAGCACCACGTCCTTGAGCTTCTCGCCGGGGGAGACGTCGCCGGGGAGGCCGGGCTCCATGGCGAGCATCTTCTTGCAGACCTCGAGGTCGCCCGAGAGCAGGAAGCCCGCGCGCGCCGCGGTGAGCTCGACCGACTGGTACCAGCGCTTGATGTTCGAAGACCCCCCCTGCTCGAGGAAGAACTTCACCACCTTGCGCAGGCCCTCGGAGGCGAGCGGGTCCTGCTGCACGAGCGGCGCGAGCTGCTGCACGGTGGCCTCGGCCTCGGGCGGCACGCCCTGGTCGGGCTTCACCAGCTTGATGGCCGCGAGCATGATCGACGTGAGCTCCTGCGTCGTGGGGAAGAGCACGCGCGCGTAGTGCTCGTTGCGGTAGTAGGCCATGTGCTTGGCCGCCACGAAGGCCAGCTCCTGCGGCGTGAGGCCCGAGAGCAGCCCCGTGCCCGCGAACGACGCGATGGGCTCGCTCGGCACGTACCCGAGGCCGCCGGGCTGGTTGGTGCGAATGAAGATCCACGGCACCGGGAGGCTGAGCGCCGTGGCCGCGCCCGCGAGCGCCTTCACGAGCGCGACGCTCGACGTGGCCGGGTCCTGCTGCTCCTTCTGGGTGAAGCCGAACTGGTTCACCGGGCGCGTCTTGGCCTTGCGCAGCGGGCCGAGAATGGACGCGAAGATCTTGCCCGTCACGGGGTCTTCATCGGGGTGGAAGAGCAGCTTGATCCAGTGCTCCTCGGTGAGCCGCCCGGTGGGCGCGAGCGGGCGGCGCGGCTTGTACTGCTCGTAGAACGCGCGGGCCTCTTCGTTGGCGCCCTCGCGCAGCAGGAACACCGCCGTGGCCGCGACGCACCACGCCTTGTCGTACGCGCGGCTCTTGTAATAGAGGTCGTAGATCGCGTTGAGGGCCTCGGCGTTGGTGAGCTCCTTCTCGAGGATCGTGCGCCAGCGCGCGACGGCCTCGGCCGCGTTGCCCTCGCGGGTGTAGAGCTCGGCGAGGATCTTGTGCTCCATGAGGTCCTCGGGCTTGCGCTCCGACGACATCACGAAGGCCTTGATGGCCGCGTCGGGCTGCGCGAGCCGGTCGCGGTAGATGATCCCGAGGTTGTGCAGGAGGTTGAACTCCAGCTCCTTCTCGCCTTTGCCCGCCACGCGGTGCAGCATCTTGCGGAAGTTGCGCTCGAGGTTCTTGAAGTCCCTGCGCGCCGTGAGGATCTCGTTGATCTTCGTGAAGGGCTTGAGCTCCGACGGGTTCAGGTCGAGCGCCTGGTTGTAGTAGGTGAGCGCCTGGTCGGGGTCCTTGAGCCGGTCGTTGTAGATCGACGCGATGGTGTAGGCGAACTTCGACTTCACCTCGGGGCGCGACTCGAGCTCCGAGATGGTGCCGATGATCTCCACCAGCTTCGTCCACTGCCCGGTCTCCTGGTAGAGCGCGAGCAGCTTGTTGAGCAGGGGCCTGTCCTGGGGCTTGATCTCGAGCGCCGCGGCGTAGCTCTGAATGGCCTTCTGGGGGTTCTTGGCCTTCTCCTGCCAGAGCTCGGCGATCTCGACGATCATCGGGTAGCGCTTCTCGTCGTCGAACTCCTGCTCGAGCAGCATGTTCTTGTAGGCGATGACCTGGTCCCACTCGCCGCCGGCCTGGTAGGTCGAGATCATCGCCTCGATGGCCGGCCGGTAGCCCGGCGTCTCCTCGAGGGCCTTCTCGAGGAAGTTCGCGGCGCGGCGCCGGTCGCCCTGCTCGCGCTTGACCACGCCCAGGCGGTAGTAGAGGTCGGCCCTGCCCTCGGCGTCGAGCTCGTCTTTGTGGTGCACGAGCAGGAGCTGATAGTTCTTGAACGCGTTCTCCCAGTCGCCCTTGTCGAAGTAGGCGCCCGCGAGCAGGCGCAGCGCGTCGACGTTGGAGCGGTCGAGCGCCTGCGCCGCGGTGAAGGCCTTCACCGCGCGATCGAGCTTGCCGAGCGCCTGCGCCACGCGGCCCATCGTGAGCTGGATCTGCATCTGCTCGACGGGGTCGCGGCGCGACGCGCGGCGCGTGAGCATCTCGGCGAGCGGCTCGGCCTCGGCCCAGCGCTCCGTCGAGACGTAGTGCATCGCGAGGGGCCACGCGGCCTCCTCGAGGTCGGGGTCGTTGCGAATGGCCTCCTCGTACCAGGCCACCGCGCGGTCGGGGTCGTCGAGGTGCTGCGCGTTGACGCGCCCGAGCTCGGCCTGAAGGCGCGCGCGCGCCGAGGGCTGCTCGCTCACCTGCTGCTCGCGCTCGAGCAGCCGCGCCACGTCGTACCACTCCTCGCGGCGCGCGGAGATGAGCCGCAGCGCCTCGAGCGAGCGCGCGTGGCCCGGGTCCACGTCGAGCGCCCCGCGGTACATCTCCATCGCGCGGTACTCGTCCTCGAGCCGCGTCTCGACGATCTTCGCGATGCGGTAGCGCAGGTCGACCTGGCGCGCGCGGTCGGCGCCCAGCAGGTCCGAGAGCTGCTCCATCGTGACGACGGCCGAGTCCCAGTCGCCCTTGGCCTCGTAGACCTTGCTCAGGGCCTCGAGCGTCGCGACGTGCTGGGGGTCGGCCTCGAGCACGTTGCGGAAGGCGTCCTCCGCGTGGTCGAGGTCGCGCAGCTCTTCGAAGTACACCCGGCCCATCTGCTCGTGCAGGGCCACGCGGTCGCGGCGCTCGGGCGTCGCGGCGAGGTGGCGGTCGAGCGTCGAGATGAGCTCGTTCCACCGCGCCGTGTTGCGGTAGAGCCGCTCGAGCGAGCGCAGGGCGCCCAGGTCCGTCGGGTCGATCTCGAGCACCTGCTCGAAGCGCTCGATCGCGAGGTCGGGCTTGACGAACTGCTCCTCGAGCATCGCGCCGATGCGCGACAGGAGCTTGATGCGCTCGCGCTCGGTCGGCGCGTACTCGAGCTGCGCCTCGAGCACCTGGAGCAGCGCCGGCGGCTGGTCGAGCCGCACGTAGAGCCGCTCGAGGCCCCGCAGCGCGTCGAGGTTGCCCGGGTCGCCCTCGAGCACCGCGCGGTACTCGCCGATGGCCCCGTCGAGGTCGCCCACGCGGTCCTCGAGCGTGCGCCCCACCTCGAGCCGCAGCGCCACGGCGCCCACGGCGTCCTCGGCGCCCTCGATCCTCCGGCGCTGCACGTCGACGAGGGCGCGCCAGTCGCCGCGGGCCTCGTAGACGCGCGCCAGGGCCGTGAGCGCGTCGCGGTCGCGCGGGTCGAGCGCGAGCGCGGCGTTGTAGTGCTCCACCGCCTGATCGGGCTGCCCGAGGTGCTTCTCGAACACCTCGCCGAGCTCGATGTGAAAGCGCCGGCGGTCCTCGTCGGTGCGCGAGGCGTCCACGCACCGCTGGAGGGTCTTCGGCATGTTCTGCCACTGGCCCAGCCTGCGGTAGAGCGTGGCGAGGTCGTGCAGCGCCTGGAGGTTGCCGGGCTCGGTCGCCAGGATCTGCTGGTAGATCGGCACGGCCCACTCGGGGTGCCCGAGCTCGACGCCGTACCAGCGCGCGACGTGCAGGCCGAGCGCGGTCTTGCGCGGCCCCGGCGCCTCGGTCTGGTAGCCGTTGAGCGTCTCCTTGAGGAGGTCGTTCCACTTGCCCGTGAGCCCCGCGAGGCGCTCGAGCACCGCGACGGTCTCGCGGTCGGTCACGTCTTCGTCGAAGGCGATCTGCGCGGCGGCGAAGGCCTGCTCGCGGTCGCCGAGCTGGGTGTCGTAGAGCGTGGCCGCGGCGCGCATGAAGGGCACCGCGAGCTTCGTCTGGCCCTTCTCCGAGAGCGTGTCGTGGCGGGCGATGTAGAGCGTGGCGAGGTCGTCCCAGCGCTCGGCCTGCTGGTGCAGCGCCTCGAGCGCGCGAAAGGCGTGGTCGTGCAGGGGGTCGATCTCGAGGACCTTCTCGTACGCGGGGCGCGCGCCGTCGGGCTCCTCGATGCGCTGCTCCCACACGCCCGCGAGCTCGAGGTAGATCGGCACCTTCGCCTCGGGAGACTCCTGGGCGTCGGCCTTCTTCTGGAGCACGCTGACCACGTCGCGCCACTCGCCCTGCGCCGTGTGGATCGCGAGCAGCGCCTCGATGGCCTGCGCGTCCCTCGGGTCGATGTCGAGCACGTGGTTCCACGCGTCGACGGCCTCGTAGCCCTGCTGGAGCGTGGTCCAGAAGATCCCGCCGAGCTCGGTGTACGCGGCCTTGATCTCCTCGTCGGGCAGCGTCGCCACGCCGAGCGAGATGAGCGTCTGGAGCACCTCGACCAGGGGCTCCCACGCCTGCTGCGCGCGGTAGATGTCCGCGAGGGCGCGCAGCGCGTCGAAGGAGTTCGGGTCGATGTCGAGCACCCGGCGGTAGCCCTCGATCGCGCGCTCGGTGTCGCGGAGCTGGTGCAGGTGCACCGCGGGGATGCGCAGCGCGATGGCCACCCTGCGCTCGTCGTCGTTCTCGCTCGCGAGCTGGCGCTCGAGCACGTCGATGAGCTCGCGGTGGCGGCCCGCGGCCTCGTGCAGGTTCGCCAGCGAGGCGAGGGTCTCGCTGTCCTCGCCGCGCAGCGTGAGCACGCGCTCGAGGAGCTGCACCGCGTCGTCGGGGCGGCCGAGGTACTGGTCGGCGAGGCTCGCCATGCGCGAGTAGATCTCGGCCTGCTCGTCGTCGCCCGTCGCGATGTCGAGCTTGCGCTGGTAGGTGTCGTAGAGCTCCTGCCAGCGCTCGCCCGCGAGGTAGATGTGCTCGAGCGCGTCGAGGCTCGGCGCGTGCCGCGGGTCGAGCCGGTCGACGATGGAGCGGTAGCGCGCCACCGCCTGCTCGGTCTGCCCGAGCGGCTCCTGGAGGATCTGCGCGAGGCGGAAGGTGTACTCCACCCGCAGCTCGTCGTCGGCCGTCGCCTGCGCGCGGCGCTCGAGGATGGGCGCGAGCCGCGCCGCGTCGCCCGAGGCCGAGTAGAGGCGGTCGAGGGCCTCGAGCGCGTCGGGGTCGAGCGGCTCGACGTCGAGCACGAAGCTGTACGCCGCGTCGGCCGACTGGAGGTCGCCGAGCTCCTCCTCGTGCACGCGCGCGAGGCGCTTGCCGATCACGCGCTTGACCTCGGCCGAGGCCTCCTCGGCCTCGACGACGTCGGCGTACACGTTGGTGAGCTCGGCCCACCCGTCGGTCACCGCGGCGAGGCGCTCGACCTCGGCGAGCGAGCGCTCGTCGAGCGGGTGCTCCTTGAGCGCGCGCGCGTACCAGCCGAAGGCGCCCGCCCCGTCGGCGAGGCGCTCCTCGAAGAGCTCGGCGAGCGCGTGCATCGCCTGGAGGCGCGCCGCGGGGTCGGTGACGAGCTCCAGCGAGCGGGCCTGGATGTCCGCGAGCTTCTCCCACTGCTCGCCCATGCGGTAGATGGGCTCGAGCAGCGCGGCGGCCTCCTGCCTGCGGACGCCGCGGTTGAACATGTCTTCGAGCGCGCCCACCGTGGCGGGGTGGTCGGCCTGCACGTCGAGGATCTCGCGGTACGCCGCGAGCGCGCCGTCGACGTCGGCGAGCCTGTGCTCGAGCACCTGCGCGAGGCGGAAGCGCACCTCGAGAGCCTCGTCGGGCGAGAGGTCGGCGAGGGCCACCTCGCGGCGCAGCACGTCGGCGAGCTCCTGCCAGCGCTCGAGCGCTTCGAAGAGCCGGTCGAGCGAGCGCAGCGCGGCGCCGTTCTGGGGGTCGATCTCGAGCGCCGCGCGGTAGCGCGCGATGGCCGCCTCGGCGTCGCCGAGGTGCGTCTCCTGAATGGCCGCCACGCGCAGCAGGAGCTCGAGGCGCTTCTCGGGCTCGTCGGCGATCACCTGCGCGGTCGCGTCGTAGGTGCGCGCGACCAGCGGCCACTGGTTGAGCCCCTCGGCGAGGCGCTCGAGGTTGGTGAGCGTGTGCTCGTTGAGGGGGTCGGGCGGCACCGCGCGCGCGAGGGCGTCGAGCGCCGCGCCGGCGTTGTCGAGCACCTGCTCGTGGATGTCGGCGATGCGGTGCAGGAGCTCGACCTGCCGCACCGGGTCGTCGGCGTGCTTGAGCTGCACCTCGAGCACGTCGACCACGCGGTCGTACGCCTGCGCCGCGGTGAGCACGGGCTCGAGCACCGCGGCGGCCGCGAGGGGCTCCTTGTCGCCGTGGAGGATGCGCGTGAGCGCCGCGAGGGAGGCCTCGTGCTCGGGCGCCGACTCGAGGATCTCGCGGTAGATGTCCACCGCGCGCGCCGTGCCGTCGAGGTGCTGCTCGTGGAGCTGCGCGATGCGGTAGCGGAACTCGACCACCTGCGCGGGGTCGCCCGCGAGGTCGGCCTCGCGCTCGAGGATGTCGAGCAGCTCGCGCCACGCGCCCTGAGACTGGTAGAGGTGGTCGAGGCGCTCGATGGCCGTGAGGTCCGCGGGGTCGAGCTCGAGCACCTTGTTGTACGCGGCGATGGCGTTCACCGGGTCGCGGAGCTGCGACTCGTAGACCGTGGCCATGTCGAAGAAGATCTTCTTCTTCTCGTCGGGGTCGACCACGAGGTCGGCCTTGCGCGCGTACACGACGAGCAGCTCGTTCCAGCGCTCGTGGGCGACGTAGAGCCTGATGAGGGCGTCGAGCGCGGGCACGTCGCCCTCGTCGACCTCGGTGATCCTGCGGTACGCCGCGATGGCGTCCTCGGGGCGGTCGAGCAGGGTCTCGTAGATCTCCGCGGCGCGCAGGAGGTAGTCCTTGCGCTCGTCGGGCTCCTCGAGGATCTCGGCCTTGCGGAGGTACACGCCCGCGAGCTCCGCGGGCTTGTCCGAGGCGGTGTAGAGGCGCTCGAGCGCCGTGGCCGCGTCGAGGTCGCGCGGGTCGAGCTCGAGGATCGCCTCCTGGTGGCCGATGGCCTGCGGCACGATGGTGAGCCGCTCCTCGGCGACCGACGCCGCGCGGCGGTGCAGGGCCACGCGCGCGGCCGCGTCGTCGGTCGAGCCGATGTACTGCTCGAGCACGGCGACGAAGTCCTCGTGGCGGCGCAGCACGCGCGAGAGCCGGTCGAGCTGGTCGATCGTCTCGAGGTTGCCCGGCTCCTCGGCGAGCGCGCGGGTGTACGTCGCGAAGGCGTGGTCGGCCTGGTCGAGCGCGGTCTCCTGGATCTCGGCGATGCGGTGCAGGAGCTCGACCTTGCGGGGCTTGTCGGCGCTGCGGGCGAGCACCTCGTACGCGTACGCGAGGCGGTCGTAGGCCCCGAGCGCGCGGTACACGGGCTCGAGGATGTCGGCGATGGCCTGCGCGTGCGCGGGCTCCTCGATGAGCCGCTCGAGGTTGCCGATCGCGTCGGCGTTGCCCGCGTCGCGGTCGAGGATCTGGCGGTAGATGTCGACGGCGCCCGGCGCGTCGCCCATGCGCTCCTCGCGCACCTGCGCGAGCCGGAGCTGCACGGCCGTCTGCTCCTCGGGCGACTCGGCGAGCGAGAGGCGCGTCTGGAGGTTGTCGGCGAGGTCCTGCCAGCGGCCGAGGCGCGTGAAGAGCCGGTCGAGGGCCTCGAGCGCGCGGCGGTTGGTGGGGTCGACGTCGAGCACCTCGCGCCAGGTCTGCACGGCGGCCTCGGGGCTGCCGAGCATCTCCTCGTGCACGGTCGCGATCGCGGCCTGGATCTCGTCACGCGCGTCGGGGTCGGCCGCGAGGTCGAGCCGCCGCCGGTAGACCGAGAGCAGGTCGGTCCAGCGGCCCGCGGCGCGGTAGGTCTGCTCGATGGCCTCGAGCGCCTCGGCGTCCGAGGGGTTCTGCTCGAGCACCTTCTCGTACGCGGCCACCGCGCGCTCGATGCTCCCGAGGCGGCGGAACTCCACGTCGGCGATGCGCAGCCAGAGCGCGCGCGCGAGCTCGGTGTCGGCGACCTCGGCCACCCCGCGCAGCAGCGACACGAGGTCGCCCCACGCGTCGATCGGCGCCGCGAGCGTCACGAGGGTCTCGCGCACGTCCTCGCGCTCCGGGTCCTCGCGGAAGGCGCGGCCGTACGCTTCGAACGCGCGGCGGGGGTCGCCCAGGCGCTCGGCGCTCACCGACCCGATGCGCGAGAGCAGCGCCACGCGCTCGTTCACGTCCGTCTCCTCCGAGAGGAGGATCTCGGCCGAGCGGATGAGCGCCTCCCAGTCCCCGCGGAGCTCGTACACGGGCTCGAGGATGCGCGCCGCCTCGCCCCGCAGCTCGGGGTCCCGCAGCAGCGCCTCGAGCGCGACGCGCGCGCCGTCGTGGTCGGGCGCGAGGCTCAGGATCTCGCGGTAGTGCGCGACGGCCTCCTTCGCGCGCCCGAGGTGGGTCTCGAGCACGCGCCCGAGGCGGTACTTGAGCTCCGCCGCGTGGGCGTCGTCGCCCGCCGCGCCGTAGAGCGCCAGCTCGCGCTCGAGCACGTCGACGAGCTCGCTCCACCGCGAGAGCTTCGCGTACATGCGGTCGAGGGCGGCGAGGGCCTCGGCCTCGTCGCCGAACTCGGTCACGATCGCGAGGTTGGTCGCGACGGCGCGCTCGGGCTCGTCGAGCTCGTTCTCCGAAAGCGTCGCGACGGCGTAGAGCAGCGCGCGGCGCTCGTCGGCGTCGCCCGCGAGCTCGAGGCGCCGCTCGAGCACCGCGAGCAGCTCGGGCCAGCGCCCGGCGCCGCGGAGCAGCGACTCCTGCGCGGCGAGCGCGTCGAGGTTGGCCGGGTCGAGCTCGAGCACCTCGCGGTAGCGGCCGACGGCGTCGTCGACGCGGTCGAGGCGCGACGCGAGGCTCGACGCGAGGTGCAGCCGCAGGCGCACCTGGGCCTCGGGGTCGAGGTCGCTCGCCCCGAGCGCGCCCGCGAGGGCCTCGACGGCGTCGGGCCAGCGCCCCGCCTCGTCGGCCGCGCGCTCGAGGTCCTCGACCGAGCGCGGCGAGGCCGGGTCGATGCGGAAGGCTTCTTGATACCGCTCGTACGCGCGGGCGGGGTCCTTGAGCGCCCCCTCGTAGAGGGCGCCGAGGTCGCGCAGGGTCTCGACGCGCTCCTCGGGCAGGTCGCCGTGGGCCTTGACCTCGAGCACGCCCGCGAGCTTCTTCGCGTCGTTGGCGTGCTGGTAGATCGGCGCGAGGCGCAGCGCGGCGTCGCGGTTCTGGGGGTCGAGCTCGAGGATCTTCTCGAGGTACTTCGCGGCGCGGTCGGTCTTCTCCTTCCGCTCGGCCCAGAGCTGCGCGATCTTCGAGTAGAGCGAGACCTTCGTCTCGGTGGTGGCCGCGGGGGCCTCGGTCTCGCGCTCGAGCACGCGGATGAGCTCGTCCCACTTGCCGCTCTCGGCGTAGAAGGTCTCGAGGTCGTCCCACGCGTGCATCGCGAGGTAGCGCTTCTTGAGCGCCTCCTGCGCGCGGCGGTCGTTGGGGTCGAGCGCGAGCACGCCGCGCCACGCCTCGACGGCGAGCGCGTCGTCGTTGAGCTTGTCGCCCGCGACGGTGCCGAGCTTGACCAGCAGCGCGACGCGCGCGGCCGCGTCGGGCGTCTGCGCCGCCTGCTCGCGGAGCACGTACCCGAGCTTGCCGTAGTCCTTCTGCCGCTCGTAGAGCCCGGCGAGCTGCGCGAGCGCGTCGCTGTTGCCCGGGTCGCGGTTGAGGACCTCCTCCCACATCTCGATCATGGCCTCGGGCTTCTTGACCTTCTCGGTCACGAAGCGGGCGATCGTGAGGTAGTGATCGAGCTGCGTCGCCTCGGGCGCCGCGGCGGCCTCGCGCTTGAGCAGCGGCAGGAGCTTGTCCCACTCGCGCCTGCGCTCGTAGCCCTGCTTGAGGAACTCGATCGCCCGCGCGTTCGTCGGGTCGATCTCGATCACGTTCTCGAAGGCCTTGATGGCCTCGGCCTGGTTGGCGAAGCGCTCGATGTAGAGGCCCGCCACCCGCTCGTAGAGCGCCACGCGCTCGGCCGGGTCGACCATGATCTCGGCCTTCGCGAGCAGGGTCTTGATGAGGTCCTGCCAGCGCTTCTGGCCCTCGAAGCGCGCGGCCGCCTCGTCGAGCTCGCGCACCTTCGCCGGGTCGGGCCCTGGCCTCGCAGCGGGCGCGATCGTGGTCGGAAACTCACCTGCGGGCATTTCTTCCGTGAGATCAGAGCTGCTCATCGTGTCACCGTCGTGCGCGGGGCGCGCAGCGTACGCTCAGGTCCGTCGTTGCGAGGCGAGAGAGGGGGCGTCGTCGCGGGCGCACGGTCAGTGCGCGCCGGGGTTCTGGAGCTCTGCGAGCTTGTTCTGCGCGATGTCGAGGTACTCGCGCGGGGCGTTGCCGCCGCGGGCCTCGATGAAGCGCTGCAGGTACAGAATGGCCTGCTGCCTGCGCTCGGGGATCTCCGCGCTCGTGTAGCCCGCCGAGAAGAGCGCCTCGGCGAGCTCGGGGTCCTCACGGCTCGCCGCCACGAACTCGTCGATCGCCTGCTCGCGGTGCCCCTGCTCGAGGAGCACGTTGCCGAGGATGTTCCGCATCGAGCCGCGCTCGATCGCCCCCTCGGGCGCGATGCGCAGCCCCTCACGCAGCACCTGGATCGCGCGGTCGTAGTCGTGCGCGCGGTAGTACGCCCGGCCCAGGCGCACGTACGCGCGGTACGCCCGCGGGGCCTTGGTGAGCGCGTTGGTGTACGCCTGCAGGGCCGCCTGCGGCTCGTCGAGCCGGTCGGCCACCTCGCCCAGGCGGTAGTACGCGAGGTAGAGGTTGGGGTCGATCTGCACGGCCTGATTGAACGCCGCGCGCGCCTGCTCCCAGTGCTCCTGTTCGAAGTGCGCGTTGCCGAGCAGGTACTGATACTCGGCGTTGCGCGGCGCGCGCGCGATGGCGCGCGTGAGCGCGTCGGCGGCGTTGCCCCACTCGCGCTGCTTGATGTGCACCAGCGCAAGGTTGTAGAGCGGCTGGTCGAACTTCGGGTCCTCGTCGGCCGCGCGTTGAAAGCGGTCGCGCGCGTCGGCGAGGCGCCCCGCGCGGAGCAGGTTCATCCCGCTGTTGTTGTCCTCGATCGCCTGCCGGTCGTACTCGCTGCACCCGCCGAGCAGTAGCAACGCCACCAGCCCACAGCACACACGGTTCATTCCGCTCCTCGCGTGATCGCTACGGCCCATTGGATTTCGGCGGGATCATAGGCGAGCGGATTCGCGCGGCTCAACATTGAAATACGCCGCCAGCCAACGCTTTCGCGCCGCGGCGGAAACACCGCGAAGCACCGTAGATTCGAGGGAAAAACGACCGAAGGCGCGGAGGGAGCGTTTCGTCTCCTCCCGCGCCTTCGCGTCGACCGCTCGCGCGATCGTCAGCCGGTCATTGATCGGGCGGCTGCAGGTTGAACGGGTAGTTCACCGTCACCACGCCCCCGCCCTCGGGCGCGGGGAACTGCCAGCGGCGCACCGCGTTGGCGATGCAGTCGGCCACGCTCTGGATCGGGTACGTGCTGCCCGCGACGCCCGACGCCATCACGCTGCCGGTGCCGCCGATGACGAAGCGCACCGTCACGCGGCCCGCGGCGTTGGGGTTCGTCGCGAGGCCCTGCTCGTGGCAGTGGTTGACCTGACCGAGGTTGCGGAGCACCACGCGCCGGATCGCCTCGGGCGACAGCAGGCCCGAGATGTCGGGCGGCGCCGCGCGCACCGTCGGGCCCGACGTGCCGCGCGAGCGCAGGCCGCGGCCGGCGCCCGAGCCGTAGCCCTGACCCGAGCCGGTGCCCGAGCCGTGGCCCATCGTCCCGATGTTGCCCATGCCGATGGTGCCCTCACCGGTGCCACCACCACCCCAGCCGGTGCCCGTCGCGCCGAGGCCGCCGTAACCGAACGCGTCGCCCACGGCGTCGCCGGTCATGTTGCCGTTGGCGTTCTGGTTGTCGACGCCCGACTCGGTCATCCCGCCGAAGGGCGAGACGATGCCCGACGCGCCGCCTGCGGCGCCGCCGCCGAGCGCGCCGAGCGCCGCGAAGATGCCGCGGTTCTGCACCTGCTCGCGGGCCTGCTGGCGCGAGAGGTGCGGCGGCTCGTTGTTGTTCTTGATGGCGTAGCGCGCGCTGCGAACGGGCGCGTCGCGGCGGCCCATCTTGCCCTCGGCGCCCGCGTGACGGGTGCCGGTGCCGCCCTCCTGCTGGTCGTCGTTCTGCTGCTGCTGCTGCTCGGGCTGACGCTCCTGCTGGCGCTGGATGAACGCCCGGAGCTCCGCGAGGCGGTCGTCGTCGTTCGACGACGAGAGGAAGCCCGACGAGTCGGACACGGCGAAGTGCAGCGTCGCCATCACCGCGGCCATGAAGAGGCCCGCGCCGCCGACCGCGCCGATGAGCGGGTTGTCGCGCTTGATGTGGCCCGCCACGATGCGCCCCGGCGCGACCACCTTCGCGATGATCGTGAGGCCGCCGACCTCCTGGCGGTAGCGGCCCTCGGGCTGGATGTTCACCTCGAAGCCGCCGGGCACCGACGACGAGGGCCTCGCGTGGCCCTGGGCCTTGAGGTCCTCGAGCGAGCGCTTGACCCCCTGGAGCTCGACCTCGCCCGTCGCGTCGGGCAGGAACACGAAGCGCGTCCCGCCGCCGTTGAGCACCACGGGCAGGTCCATCGCACCGCCGAGGAGCTCCGAGCCCACCACGAAGCGGCTCGTGTCCGTGACCTGGTCCTCGTTCTTGTGATGGAGCTGCCCCGCGACGCCCGTGCCCACGAGCGTGGTGAGCGCGCCGAGCCCGCCGAACACGAGCCCGCCGCTGCGCTCGAGGTGCTGCGGGTCGGCCATCGCCGCGCCCACGGCCATCAGCACGCCGCCGACCGCGAGCGAGCCCGCGAGCACCTTGCTGTCGGGCGAGGGCTTGGGGTCGTGCGCCGTCAGCACGAAGTTCTTCGAGTTGTCGAGGTGCGCGACGTGGAGGATCGAGCTCTTCCACAGCACCGAGACCTCGACCGCGTGGCCCCCGACCTCCTCGACCTCGTGGGGGTTGATCTCGCCGCGTTTGATGAGCTGGTAGATCTCCTCGCCGTCGACGGCCGACGCGGTGGGCGTCATGCCGAAGGCCGCCATCGCGGGCGCCGCGGTCGCGGTCATCGGCGCGGCCGACGGGGCGACGAAGTTCGGCGCGGCCACGGGCGCCGCCGCGGTCACGGGCAGCGCCTCGCGCGCGGCGCCGATCTCCACGGCGATGCGGGTGTTCCCGAGCTGAAAGGTGTCGCCCGAACGCAGCGAGCACTTGTTCACGGGCTGGCCGTTGACCTGCGTGCCCGAGCCGAGGTCGATGATCTGCACGTCGTCGGGCTTCGCCTCGATCACGGCGTGCATGCGCGCGACGCCTTCGTCCTCGATGCGAAGGTGCGACTTCTGATCACGCCCGATCTTGATCACGTCCTGCGCGATGGTCTCGGTGCGGACCAGGGCGCCGTTCTGGTAGATCTGGAACGTGATGGGAACGACCAATTTCTGAGCCATCGCTTCCCCGTCTGCGCGTGCCTGGAGGGAGTTGGGAGGGGGCACGCAGATCCTTTCCGGTGTTCGTGACTCCCCGACTGGGAGCCGCCGATCCGGAGCCGTTTGACACGAGACCCGGTCAGAAGTTCTCGACCGTCTTGAGCATCTCCTGCACGAAGTGCTGCCTCACGCGCAAGAGGCTGATCCCCTGCATCCGACGATTGCCCCGCACGGTGGCGAGGTCGGGGCGAACGAGCTGCCCCTGCACGAGTTCGTCGGTGAAGGTCATCTCCTGGTCGGGAGGCGGAACGTTCGACGCCCTGGTGGGAGCGCCGTGTCCCTGCGCGAAGGCCGTTGCGCTGCTGAGAACGAGTGCCGCGAGCGAGAAGGCCACGAAGCTCTTCATGGTGACTCCACGGGCCGCGAGCGAGGTGGACTCTACCGATCCGTGGCGCGGCCCGTCAACCATCGGAGCGGTCGTTCGCGCACCCGCACGAACGACCGTTACCGACGGAGAAGCCGGTCACAGGTTCTCGACCGACTTGAGCATCTCGGGCACGAAGTGCTCGCGGATGCGGATGAGCGAGATGCCCGCCGCGCGACGGCGCACTCGGGTCGATTCTCCATCGGGGCGAACGAGCTGGCCCTGCACGAGTTCGTCGGTGAAGTTGAACTCCTGGGTGCGCGTGGCCTGCGCGCCGCTCTCGGCGGAACCACCGCCGCGGCGCTGCGCGAACGCAGACGAACCGGCGAACGACACCACCGCGAAGGCGAGCACTGCGACGAAGCGGGTCTTCATGGCGGGGAATCTATCGACCTGCGGTAGGGGCGTCAACCGCCGAGGCCACGGGGCGTGAAGGCCTCGAAGACGTGAAGCCTTCGCGACGCGCGCTCGACCCATCCGCGTCGACGACCCCGATCCGGGGTGACCGCGACCCGAAGTGGCCGAGCGCGCGACGTGAAGAGCTCGGGTGCGCCGCCCGAAGGCCTTGGCGGCGCGACCCGAGACGTAGACGTG
>JBDHVF010000055.1:0-18709 GCA_039809605.1 Polyangiales bacterium
ACGCCGCGCCCGTGAGCGCCCGCGCCTCGTCGGTGATGCGCTGCACGATGCGCGAGGGGTCGAGCTCCGACGCCAGGGCCATCGCCAGCGACGAGAGCACCTCGGCGGCGTTGCGCTCGCGCTCCATGCGCTCGAGGAGCACGCGGCGCTCCTCCTCCGCGCGCTCGAGGCGGCGGCGCGCGAGCACGTGGCGCGTCACGTCGACGGCCACGGCCATCACGCCGCCGACGCTCCCGTCGGGCTCGCGCGTGGCCTCGAGGTTCACGGTGAAGAAGCCCTCGTCGCGCACACCGCCCTGGTCGATCGAGAGCGGGTACTCCTCGGCGACGAAGGGCTTGCCCGTCGCGTACACCCGGTCGAGCAGCGCCACGGCCTGGCTCGCCGCGGGCTCGGGCAGCACCGCGCGCACCGGCTGGCCCACCACGTCGTAGCGGTTGAGCAGTCGCATGAGCTGCGGGTTCGCCACGTCGATCACGTGGTCGGCGCCGCGCACCGCCCCGATCGCCACGGGCGACTGCGCGAACAGCGCGCGCCAGCGGCCCGTGGGGTGCGGACGCGCCGCGACCGACGACTCCCCGACGACGTCGATGCGCTCACCCATGCGATTGGGGTGGCACCATTCACGGCCGAAATCAACCGTGGAGCGCCGTACGCGCCGGGGTCACCGGGCCACGCGCGCGGCCCGTACGATGCCCAGCAGGATCACCGCCCCGAGCACCGAAAGGACGAAGCTCCCGAGCGTGAGGGGCGCGTTGTACATCGCCGCCCCGCTCCCCGCGATCAGCCTCGCGAGCAGCCCCCCGAGCGCGCCGCCCGCGATGCCCACGGCCACGTTCAAGAGCGTCGACCGGCGCGCGTCGGGCTCCATCATGAGGCTCGCGATCCATCCCACCAGCGCGCCCATCACCAACCAGAGGATGAAACCGATCATGCCGTTGACTCCTGCCAGAGGGCAGCGACGGTGACGGCAATCGCGGTGCCACGCGCGTCGCGCCCCGCGCGTCGCCACACGTGGGGCGCGCCGCCACGAAGCGCTCCGCGTGCCGTGGCCGATGGTGCGCTGCGCCACACGGTACGTGTGTTGCACCGCGTCGAGGCCATGAACACTCGAACCCTGTTCCCCCTGCACGCCTTCGGGGCGGCGCGCACGGCGGCGCCCGACGTCCCGCTGCCGCCGGCCTACAACGCTGAGGAGGGCGACGTGGACATCGTCGGCGAGGGGCGCGTCCACTACTACGCCGACCGCGAGATCAAGGGCCGGCCCGTGGTGCTCGTGCACTCGGTCAACGCCGCGGCGAGCAGCTACGAGATGCACCCGCTCTTCGAAGCGCTGCGGGGCGCGCGCCGCGTGTTCGCCCTCGACCTGCCGGGCTTCGGCCGCTCGGCGCGCGAGGCCAGGGCGTACACCCCCAACGGCTACGCCCGCGCGATCGAGCGCTTCATCGTCGACGTGGCGTCGCCGCAGGGCATCCCCTGCGACGTGGCGGCGCTCTCGCTGTCGTGCGAGTTCGTCGCCCGCGCGGCGCTCGCGAACAGCGCGATCTTTCACCGGCTGGTGTTCATCTCGCCCACGGGGATGTCTTCGAAGCACCCCTCGCGGGCGCTCGAGGCCGTGCGCAGGCGGGCGCTCGGCGCGCTGCTGCACGTGGGGCCCATCGGCCGCGGGGTGTTCAAGCTGATCACGGCCGAGCGCGTGGTGCGCCACTACCTCGCGCGCGCGTTCGCGGGGCCCGTCGACGAGGGGCTCGTCTCGTACGCGGTGCGCAGCGCGCACGAGCGGGGCGCCGAGCACGCGCCGCTGGCCTTTCTCTCGGGAGGGCTCTTCACCCCCGACGCGTCGTCGTCGCTCTACGAGCCGTTGCGGGTGCCGACGGAGGTGCTCTACGATGAAGACCCCTACACCGACTTCGGGGGGCTCGGCGCCCTGGTCGAGAAGAACGCCAACCTCCACGCTCGTCGCGTCGAGTCCGCACACTCGATGATCCAGTTCGGGCACACCGCCGACGTCGTGGCGGCCCTGAACCGCGAGGAAGCCCCCACCCACGGGACGTGACCATGCAGACCGCCGAGAAACCCACCCGCGTCCTCATCGTCGACGACGACATCGACGCGGGCGACATGCTCGCGGACTTCGTCCGGCAGCAGGACCGCCAGCCCCTGCTGGCGCGCTCGGCCGCCGAGGCGCTGACCCTCGCGCAGGAGCACGACGACATCGCCCTCGTGCTCACCGACGTGCAGATGCCCGGCATGGACGGCATCGAGCTCTGCCAGCGCCTGCGGCAGATCCTGCCCGACGCGCCCGTGATCATCCTCACGGGCCACGGCAGCATCGAGGTGGTGGTGCGCGCGCTGCGCGCCGGCGCGTACGACTTCCACGTGCGCCCCCTCGAGCTCGACATCCTCACGCTCTCGATGGAGCGCGCGCTCGAGCACGCCCGCCTGCGCAACGAGGTCAAGCGCCTGCGCGAGGAGGTGATCCGCAACCGCCCCTCGCGCGAGCTCATCGGGTCGTCGCCCGCGATGCGAGAGATCCTCGACATGGTGAGCCGCGTGTCGTCGACCGACGCCACGGTGCTCATCCACGGCGAGTCGGGCACGGGCAAGGAGCTCGTCGCGCGCGCCATCCACGAGATGGGCATCCGGCGCGAGGGGCCCTTCGTGGCCATCAACTGCGCCGCGGTGCCGCCGCAGCTCCTCGAGAGCGAGCTCTTCGGCCACGCGCGCGGGGCCTTCACCGACGCCCGCGTCGCGCGCACGGGGCTCTTTCTCGAGGCCAAGGGCGGCACGCTCTTTCTCGACGAGATCGGCGAGATGCCCCTCGAGATGCAGGCCAAGCTGCTGCGCGCGCTTCAAGAGCGCACCGTGCGCCCCGTGGGCGGCAACCAGGAGGTGCCCTTCGACGCCAGGGTGATCGCGGCGACCAACCGCGACCTCGAGGAGGAGGTGCGCGCGCGGCGCTTTCGCGAGGACCTCTACTACCGCATCGCGGTGGTGGGCCTCGAGGTGCCGACGCTGCGCGAGCGCGTGCAGGACGTGCCCGTGCTCGCCCAGCACTTCGTCACCCGCTTCGCCGAGCGCTTCGGCAAGAAGGTGGTGGGCATCGCGCCCGCGGCCCTGCAGCGCCTGCTCGCGTACCACTGGCCGGGCAACGTGCGAGAGCTCGAGAACTGCATCGAGCGCGCGGTGGCCCTCACGCGCTTCGACCACCTCATGGTCGAAGACCTGCCCGAGCGCGTGCGCGCCCACCAGCCCGAGCACGTCACGGCCCTGCCGCAGCAGGCCGAGGAGCTGGTGACGCTCGCCGAGCTCGAGCGGCGGTACATCCACCAGGTGCTCACGCTCGTGGGGGGGAACAAGTCCCGCGCGGCGCGCATCCTGGGCCTCGACCGCCGCACGCTCTACCGCATCTTCGACCGCGAGCGCGGCGCGGGCGCGCAGAGCGACAGGCCCGTCAGCGAGCGGACGGAAACAGAAGGGTGAACTCGGTCCCCTGGCCGGGCTCGGTGGTGACCGCGACGCGGCCGCCGTGGGCCTCGACCACCCCGCGCACGATGTAGAGCCCCAGCCCCGCGGAGCCCCGCGACGACTGGTCGCCCTGCCAGTACCGATCGAACAGGTGCGGGAGCTGCTCGGCGGGGATGCCCGGCCCGGTGTCACGCACGGTGAACGCCGTGCCCTCGGGCGTCGCCCTCGTCGAGACCACCACCTCGCCGCCGCGCGGCGTGACCGTGAGCGCGTTGCCGAGGAGGTTGGCGAACACCTGCAGCAGCCGCTCGCGGTCGGCGTGCACCTTGATCGAAGGGTCGGCGACCTCGGCGCGGAGCTTGATGCCCGCGGCCTGCGCGTGGAGCTGCGCGGCGTCGATCGCCTCGCCCACCACGTCGGCGGCGCGCAGCGCGCGGGCGTCGACGCGGAAGGTGCCCGCGTCGAGGCGGGCCACGGCGAGCAGGTCGTCGATGAGCCGCTGCATGCGCTTGCAGCCCCGCTCGACGCGCTGCACGGTCTCGAGCTCGCCCTGGAGCTCGGGCGCGCGCTTGGAGAGCGAGCGGTTGAGCATCGCCGCGCCGAGCACCACGGTGCCGAGCGGGCTGCGCAGGTCGTGCGAGACCACGGCGAGCACGTCGTCGCGCGAGCGGGTGGCCTCGCGCGCCTCGGCCAGCAGCCGCGTGTTCTCGAGCCCCACGCCCAGGAGCCTCGCGAACTGGTCGAGCAGGAGCTCGTCGTTGTCGTCGAAGGCGTGCTGCTCGGGGCCGCGCAGCGCCACGCGCCCGCGCGCCACGCCGGGCGAGGCCTCGAGGGGCGTCGCGAGCGTGGCCTCCCCCTCGGGGTGGTCGGGCGAGGGGAGCTCGCAGCGCACCACGGACCCGCCGCGGCCCGTGTACTCGACGGTGACCCCGCGCACGTTGAAGAGGCTCAGGGCCTCGCGCGCTGCGTTCTCGACCATGCGCTCGGTGCCGGGCGTGGCGAGGATGCGCACGCCCGCCTCGGTGAGGGCCCTCAAGCGCAGCGCCTGACGCGCCAGCGCGCTGCGCGCCGAGCGCTCGCGGAGCTCGAGGTCGCGCGTGCGGATCGCGTCGACGACGCCCTTTCGGATGCGGTCGGGGGAGACCTGGCTCTTGGGGAGGTAGTCCGACGCGCCGCGCTTCATGATCGACGCGACCAGGAGCTCGTCGCCCTGCCCGGTGAGCACCACCACCGGGGTCGACACGCCGCGGGCCGTCAGGTGGTCGAGCACGTCGAGCCCGTCGCCGCCCGGGAGGTAGAAATCGAGGAGGATCACGTCGAAGCGCTCGGCGTCGATGCGCTGGATGGCCGCGGCCACGCAGTCGACCTCGACGACCGTGGAGGCCAGGTTCGCCCGCGCGATCGCGCGACGCACGGCCATGCGGTCGACGGCGTCGTCGTCGACGAGGAGGAGGTGGAGCGTGTTGTCGGTCTGCGAGGGGCTGTCCATGGTCGCCTTCGGTGGGCTCTTCTGCGCGCGTCGGCGGCTGGTTGCAAGCGTCGGGAGCGGTGGGGCTCAGGGCATCTCGGTGAGGGTCCAGTAGCGGTTGAGGGTGGCCATGAGCTCGACGAAGTCGGAGAAGCTCACGGGCTTGAGCAGGTAGCCCGCCACGTTGAGCTTGAAGGCTTCGACCTTGTCACGGTCCTCGTTCGAGGTGGTGAGCACCACCACCGGCGTGGCCGCCAGCTCGGGGTCGCCGCGGAGGGCCTGCAGGAACTCGATGCCGTTCATCCTCGGGAGGTTCAGGTCGAGGAGGATCATCCGCCGGTGCACGGGCATCGCGTCGCTGCGGAGGAGCTCCATCGCCTCGACGCCGTCGGTGGCCACCCAGAGGGGGTTGGTGACGTGGCCGCGGTCGAAGGCCCTGCGCACGTTCATCACGTCGACGACGTCGTCTTCGACCAGGAGGATGTTCAACGGCTTGTGGTTCATGACCGCGCCAGACTGTACCGCTGCGACACGTCGGGCTGCACCGGTCGTTTCGGCCAGCGGAAGCGGAACGCCGCGCCGCGGCCCTTGCCCGAGTCGATGGAGACCGCCCCGCCGCGGCTCTCGACGATCTTCTTGACCAGCGCGAGCCCGATGCCCGCGCCCTCGATGCGGTCCCTCGCCGCGAGGGTCTGGAACACCCCGAAGATGCGCCCGTGGTAGCGCGCGTCGACGCCGGGCCCGTCGTCGCGCACGGTGAACTCCCACGCGTCGCCGCGGTCGTCGGCGGTGATCTCCACGGTGCCCCCCTCGCGGCGCCCGTGCTTGAACGCGTTGCTGAGGAGGCTCATCCACACGCGCTGGAAGGGCACGAGCTCGCACTGGATCGTGGGCATGCGCTCGGGCACGCGCACGGTCACGCCGGGCGGAGGGCCGAGCAGGTCGACCTGCGCGAGCACCACCTTGCGCACGTCGACGCGCTCGGGCCGGTCGGCCGGCCGGTTGGCGCGGGAGTACTCCCGCAGCCCGTCGAGGAAGGTCTCGAGCCGGTCGACGCGCCGGCGGAGCATCTGGAACTGCTCGCGCGCCTCGGCCGACACCGCCTCGCCGAGGTCCTCCTCGATCCACGTGGCGAGGCTCGCGATGCCGCGCAGCGGGGTCTTGAGGTCGTGCGAGGCCACGTAGGCGTACTGATCGAGCTCGCGGTTCGACTGCTCGAGGGCCGCGATGAGGGCCGAGCGCTCCTCCGAGAGCCGGTGCTGCTCGGCCAGGCGCGAGGTGAGCGCGCGCTCGCTGCTGGTGAGCTGCCGGGCCTTGCGCTCGAGGTCGCGCGCCTGCGCCTCGATCACCCGACGCGCCGCCTCGCGCTCGCGCACGTCGCGCATGATCCAGGCGTTCATCGCCATCAGCACCGCGAAGGCCGCGACGGCCCCGCCCGCGATGAGGGCGCGCGCCCCCCGCCAGTGGGGCGCCACGGCCTCGCCGCACACGCTCGCGAAGCGACCGAGCTCCATCGCCCCCACCGCGCCCGCGGCGAGGATCATCGCCGCGGCCACGAACGACGCGGTGAACTTCAGCTTGAGCGCGGTCATCGGCGACACGGCGACGCTCCGAGGAAGAACGATTCTTCCTCGGCGATTCCCAGCAATCGCAGGGCCACGCGGAGCGATCCCCGCTGCACGCGAGAAGGGAGCGGGCGCCGTGGCGCTTCGCCACGATGTCCGCCCGCGGGTGGAGAACCGTCTCGGGCGCCGGGGAGGCGCTTCCTACGGTTCAGGTTCCGCCCTGAGCCTCCGTTGGAGGGGATTGAAGACCGAAGGGGCCCGCGGTGTGACCGGGGCGCCCCCCCCCGACGAGAAAAGCCACAGGAGTCGATGCCATGATGGAGCTGGAGACCTTTTCCTACGAGAGCGGCGCGGGCTGGAGCGCGCCACCACACGGCGCCCTCGACTCGACGGCCACCCTGGTGGTGGCCTTCGGGGCGACGGCGCTCCTCGACGACGCGGCGCCGCTCGGCGAGCTGCGCGCGGCGCTCCCCCGCGCGCTGCACGTGGGCTGCTCGACGGCGGGCGAGATCCACGGCACGCGCATCCTCGACCGCTCGCTCACGGTGGCCGTGGCCCGCTTCACCGCGACGACCCTCTCGTACGCCCAGGCGCCCGTCGACTGCGCGGCCGACTCGCGGCGCGCGGGCGAGTCGCTCGCGCGCTCGCTCGCAAGGCCCGGCCTGCGCGGCGTGCTGGTGCTCTCCGACGGCCTGCGCGTGAACGGCACCGAGCTCGTGAGCGGCCTCAACGCCGCGCTGCCCGAGGGCGTGGTGGTGACCGGCGGCCTCGCGGGCGACGGCGACCGCTTTCAGCGCACCTGGGTGCTCGCCGAGGGCGCGCCCCGCTCGGGCGTCGTGACCGCGGTGGGCTTCTACGGCGACCGCGTGCGCATCGGGCACGGCTCCAAGGGAGGCTGGGACATCTTCGGCCCCGAGCGCCTCGTCACGCGCGCCGAGGGCAACGTGCTCTACGAGCTCGACGGGCGCCCCGCGCTCGAGCTCTACAAGACCTACCTCGGCGAGCGCGCCGCGGGACTGCCCGCGACGGGGCTGCTCTTCCCCCTCTCGCTCCGCGCCGACGGCGACGAGAAGCGCCTCGTGCGCACGATCCTCGCGGTCGACGAGGCGTCGCAGTCGCTCACCTTCGCGGGCGACATCCCGCAGGGCTCGCGCGCGCAGCTCATGCGGGCCAACTTCGACCGCCTCGTCGAGGGCGCCGCGAGCGCCGCGCTCATGACCGGCTCGCGCGGCGCAGGGCCCACGCTCGCCGTGGCGATCTCGTGCGTCGGCCGCAGGCTGGTGCTCGGCGAGCGCACCGAGGAGGAGGTCGAGGCCACCGTCGACGCGCTGCCCGAGGGCGCGCGCCAGGTGGGCTTCTACTCGTACGGCGAGCTGTCGCCCTTCGCGAGCGGGCGCTGCGACCTGCACAACCAGACGATGACGCTCACGACGATCTCCGAGGAGTAGCCCTCGTGACGATCCACCCGCTGCTGCGGCGACAGCTCAAGAAGGTCGGCCTCGCCGACGAGGCCGCGCCGCCCGACGCCGCGCGCTGGGCGCTGCTGCTCGAGCGCATCAGCCGCTCGTACGTCGAGGCCGACCGGGAGCGCTACACGCTCGAGCGCTCGCTCGACCTCTCGTCGACCGAGATGCGCGCGCTCTACGAGCAGTGCCGCGCCTCGGAGGAGCGCGCCCGCGCCGAGCGCGACAAGCTCATGGCGGTGATCGGCTCGGTCGCCGACGGGCTCTGCGCGCTCGACGCCGACGGCCGCGTGCAGAAGCTCAACCCGGCCGCCGAGCGGCTCGTCGGGCGCGCGTCGGGCGAGGTCGTCGGCTCGCCCCTGCTCGACACGTTCGAACTGCACGGCGCCGACGGCGCGCCGCTCGACGCCGCGCGGCTCCGCGAGCGCATCGCCGAGGGCGCCACGCTGCGCGACGAGGACGCGTCGTTCCGCACGCCCGGCGGCGCGCGCGTGGCGGCGTCGTGCGTGCTGAGCCCGCTGCCCGAGCAGGGCGGCGCCCGCGGGGCGGTCTTCGCCTTCCGCGACGCGACCGAGCGCAGGCGCGTCGAGCAGGAGCTCCTGCGCGCGCGCCGCGAGGCCGAGGCCGCCAGCCGCGCCAAGAGCGAGTTCCTCGCGAACATGAGCCACGAGATCCGCACGCCCATGAACGGCGTGCTGGGCATGACCGAGCTCGCGCTCTACACCGACCTCACGCGGGTGCAGCGCGAGTACCTCACCGCGGTGCAGTCCTCGGCGCGCTCGCTCCTCGGCATCCTCAACGACATCCTCGACTATTCGAAGATCGAGGCGGGGCAGCTGCACCTCGAGGCGACCGACTTCGCCCTGCGCGACTGCGTCGGCGACGCGCTCCGGGTGCTGGCCGTGCGCGCGCACGAGAAGGGCATCGAGTTCGTCGCCGACATCTCGCACGACGTGCCCGACTCGGTCACGGGCGACCCCCTGCGGCTCCAGCAGGTGCTCATCAACCTTTTGAGCAACGCCGTGCGCTTCACCGAGCGCGGCGAGGTCGTCTTGCGCATCGGCGCCGAGCTCGACGGCGACGAGGTGACCCTCCACGCCTCGGTCTCCGACACGGGCATCGGCATCCCGCGGGACCGCCAGGCCAGGGTGTTCGAAGCCTTCACGCAGGCCGACAGCTCCGTCACCCGGCGCTACGGCGGCACGGGGCTCGGCCTGAGCATCGCGTCGCAGCTCGTGGCCCTCATGGGCGGGCGCATGGGGCTCGAGAGCGAGGTCGGCCGCGGGAGCACGTTCCGCTTCACGGCGAGGCTCCGGCGCGCGTCGCGGCGCCTCTCGCGGCTGCGCGAGGGCGACGCCACGCTGCGCGGGCTCAAGGCGCTGGTCGTCGACGACAACCTCACCAACCGCCGCGTGCTCCGCGAGGCGCTCGCCTCGTGGCAGATGGAGCCCGAGGAGGCCGACGGCGGCGCCGCGGCGCTCGCGTCGCTCCTGCATGCCGCGGCCGCGGGGGCGCCCTTTCGCCTCGTGCTGCTCGACGTGATGATGCCCGAGGTCGACGGCTTCGAGGTGGCCCGCGAGATCCGGCGCAACCCCGCGCTCGAGGGCACCACGGTGCTCATGCTCTCGTCGATGGACCTCAACGGCCAGGTGCAGCGCTGCGCCGACGCGGGCGTCGCGGGCTACCTCGTCAAGCCCGTGTCGCTCTCGGCGCTGCTCGACACGGTCGTCGCGCACGTGGGCGGCCGCACCGGGGCCCCCGCGCGCCCCGCCGCCCTCGGCCCGATGCCGGCCCGTCGCTCCCGGCGCGTGCTGCTCGTCGACGACAACGCCATCAACCGCCGCGTGGCGAGCGGCCACCTCGCGGCCCGCGGGCACGCGGTCGTCGAGGCCGTCGACGGGCAGAAGGCCCTCGACCTGCTCGCGCGCGAGCGCTTCGACGTCGTGCTCATGGACGTGCAGATGCCCGTGATGGACGGCTTCGAGGCGACGCGGCGGCTGCGCGAGGCCGAGCGCGCGGGGCGCCCGCGGGTGCGCGTCGTCGCGATGACGGCGCACGCCATGACCGGCGACCGCGAGCGCTGCCTGGCCGCGGGCATGGACGACTACCTCTCGAAGCCGCTCGACCGCGGGGACCTCTACGCGCTCGTGGAGCAGGAGCCCCTCGCGCCCGTCGAGCCCGCGCGCGCCGCGGCGCCCGCGCGCGGTGGCGCGGGGACGTCCGCCGCGTTCGACCGCGCGGCGATGCTCGCGCGCCTCGGCGGCGACGAGGAGCTCGTGCGCTAGGTCATGGGGCTCTTCGTCGTCGAGGGGCGCGCGATGCTCGAGTCGGCGCGCGCGGCCGTCGCGGCGGGCGACGGGCGGGCCGTCGAGCGCGCGGCGCACGCGCTCAAGGGGAGCCTGGGCGAGCTCTGCGCGGGCGGGGCGCAGGCCCTCGCGCGCGAGCTCGAGGCCGCGGGGCGCGAGGCGCGCCTCGGCGACGCGGGGGCGACGTTCGGCGCCCTCGACGCCGCCGTGGGCGAGCTGCTCGCGGACTTCGAAGCCATCGGGGGAGGTGACGCATGACGACCAGGGTGCTGATCGCGGACGACAACGCGATGTCGAGGCTCACGTTACGGAGCCAGCTCAGGCGCTGGGGCTACGAGGTGGTCGAGGCCGTCGACGGCGACGGCGCGTGGGCGATCTTGTCGGCGCCCGACGCGCCGCGGCTGGCGATCCTCGACTGGATGATGCCGGGCCTCGACGGGGTCGAGGTCTGCCGCCGCGTGCGCGCGCGGGCGCAGGAGCCGTACCTCTACGTGATCCTGCTGACGGGGCGCGAGGGCAGGGACGACGTGATCGCGGGCCTCGACGCCGGGGCCGACGACTACGTGACCAAGCCCTTCGACGCGCAGGAGCTCCGCGTGCGCGTGCGCGCCGGCGAGCGGATCTGCGCGCTCCAGCAGGAGCTCGTCGCCGCGCGCGAGGCGCTGCGGTACAAGGCCTCGCACGACCACCTCACGGGCGCGTGGAGCCGCGCGGCCGTGCTCGAGGCGCTCGCCCAGGAGCGCGCGCGCGCCGAGCGCTCGGGCGCGAGCCTCTCGGTGGCCATGGTCGACTTCGACCTCTTCAAGCGCATCAACGACGCGCACGGCCACCTCGCGGGCGACGCGGTGCTCCGCGAGGGCGTCGCGCGCGTGACGGCGGCCCTGCGCGCGTCGGACGTGGTGGGGCGCTACGGCGGCGAGGAGTTCCTGGTGGTGATGCCGGGCTGCGACGCCGAGGGGGCGCGCGCGGCCTGCGAGCGGGCGCGCGCCGCCGTGGCCGCGACGCCCTTCGACCTGGGCGACCGGAAGGTCCCCGTCACGGTGAGCGTCGGGGTCGCGGGGTGGGAGGGGGCGCGCGACCTGGGCGAGCTCGTCGACCGCGCCGACGCCGCGCTCTACCGCGCCAAGCGCGGCGGCCGCGACCGCGTCGAGCTCGCGGGCGACGGCGAGCGCTTGAGCTTCACCGGGCTCGTGGGCTACGGCGCCTGACCGCCGCTCAGTACGGCGCGTCGGGGCCCCAGTGCGCCCGCAGGAACTCCCTGCGCCCCGAGTGCTCGTGGTACTCGTTGTAGCGCTCGGGGGAGGTGCGCCAGAAGTTCTGGTGGTAGTCCTCGGCGACCCAGAACACGGGCGCGTCTTCGACGGTGGTGACGATGGGCTCGCGGAAGCGCCCCGAGGCGGCGATGGCCGCGCGCGAGCGCTCGGCCGCGGCGCGCTGCGCGGGCGAGTGCACGAAGATCACGCTGCGGTACTGGTGGCCCACGTCGACGAACGAGCGGTCGGTGTGCACCGGGTCGACGCGGCGCCAGTAGAGGTCGAGGAGCTGGTCGTACGTGACCTCGTGCGGGTCGTAGAGCACGCGCACGGCCTCGGCGTGGCCCGTGCCGTGGTTGCTCACCTGCTCGTAGCCGGGGTGCAGCTCGGGCCCGCCCGTGTACCCCGAGATGGCGTCGCGCACGCCGCGCTGGTGTTCGAACGCGGCCTCCATGCACCAGAAGCACCCGCCCGCGAAGGTCGCGACCTCGAGGCCCGCGGGCGGAGGCCCCGCTTCGACCGTGCCCCCGTGCAGGTCCACGGGCGCCGCGGGCTGCGCGGGGGCGTGCTCGACGCGAGGGGCGCTCTGCGTGTGAGAGGCGCTCGCCGCGGGCGAGGCGGTGTGAGACGGCGCGCCGTTCGAAGACGACGCGCCGCAGCCCGAGGTGCCGCAGCCGGCGGCGAGCACCGAGAGCAGCGAGGCGAGCAGAGACGAGCGCAGCGCGTGGGGCATTGGCGAATTCCTCCGTCGGAGATGCGGTGCCTCGACTACGCCGGGCGAGGGGCGCGGTTACGGGCCGGGCCGTTCGCATTGCGGCGGCATGTGTGGTAGGTGGCAGCGCCCCCGCACTTCGCTCGCGCCCGTTCCCGTGGCCCGACTCGCGAGACCGCGGAACGCCGGTGACAGGACGATGACCTTCGAAGAACTCCGCGCGCACCCGACGCTGCTGCGCGCGCTCCAGCAGCGGGGCTACGAACAGCCCACGCCCGTGCAGGCCGCCGTGCTCGCGCCCGAGCACGCCGCGCGCGACCTGCTCGTCTCGGCCGAGACGGGCTCGGGCAAGACCGTGGCCTTCGGGCTCGCGCTCGCGCCCACGCTCCTCGGCGAGCGCGCCTCGTTCGAAGCCCCGAGGCGCCCGCGCGCGCTCGTGCTCGCCCCCACGCGCGAGCTCGCCATGCAGGTGCAGCGCGAGCTCGGGTGGCTCTACCACCACGCGGGCATGCGCTCGGTGGCCTGCGTGGGCGGCATGGGGATGCAGCTCCAGCTCAAGCTCCTCGCCGAGGGCGTGCACCTCGTGGTGGGCACGCCGGGGCGCCTCTGCGACCACATCGAGCGCGGCGCCCTCTCGCTCGACGCGCTCGAGGCGCTGGTCATCGACGAGGCCGACGAGATGCTCGACATGGGCTTCCGCGAGGAGCTCGAGCGCATCCTCGACCGGGCCCCGCGCGACCGCCGCACGCTCATGTTCTCGGCCACGCTGCCGCCCGAGATCGTCAAGCTCGCGCGCCAGTGGCTCACCGACCCCTTGCGCATCACGGCCACGCCGCCGCAGCAGCAGCACCGCGACATCGAGTACCGCGCGCACCTCATCGCCTCGCGCGAGAAGGAGCACGCCGTGGTCAACGTGCTGCGCGCCCACGAGGCGCCGGGCGCCATCGTGTTCTGCACCACGCGCGAGGGCGTGACGCACCTCGCCGCGAGCCTCACCGAGCGCGGCTTCGCGTGCGTGGCCATCAGCGGCGAGCTCTCGCAGCCCGAGCGCACCCGCGCGCTCCAGCAGCTCCGCGACGGGCGCGCGCGCGTGCTCGTGGCCACCGACGTGGCCGCGCGAGGCCTCGACCTGCCCGACGTGAGCCTCATCGTGCAGGCCGACCTGCCCAACGACGCCCAGTCGCTCCAGCACCGCAGCGGCCGCACCGGGCGCGCGGGCCGCAAGGGCGTCTCGGTGCTGCTCGTGCCCGCGGAGCGACGTCGCGTGGCCGAGCGGCTGCTCTTCGACGCCCACGTCAAGCCCGCGTGGAGCGAGGTGCCCGACGCGCGCTCCATCCGCGCGCGCGACGAGGCGAAGCTCGTCGAGTCGCTCGTGGGCGCCGAGGCGCCCGACGAAGAGGACCTCGCCCTCGCGCGCAGGGTGCTCGAGAAGGTCTCCGCCGAGCAGCTCGCCGCGCGCGTCGACGCGCTCGAGCGCCAGAAGCTCCCCGACCCCGAGGAGCTGCCCCTCACGGCCAGCGCCATCGCCGCGGAGCAGCGCTACGAGTCGCAGCGCCCCCGCGGCCGCTACGAGCCCCGCGGGGCCGCGAGGGACCGGCGCTACGAGCCCCGCGGCCGCGACGACCGAGGGCCCCCGCGCGCGGCCCCCTCGGGCGACTCGGCGTGGTTCACGCTCAACGTCGGCCGCAGCCAGCAGGCCGACCCCAAGTGGATCATCCCGGTGCTCTGCCGCCGCGGCGGCATCACCAAGGACGACATCGGCGCGATCCGAGTGGGCGAGCACGAGACGCGCTTCGAGATCATCGGCCCGGCGGCGCGGGGCTTCGAAGAGCGCGCCGGGCGGCCCGACCGCGCCGACCCGAGGCTCCAGATCGCGCGCACGACCGCGGCCCCGCCGCGCCCCCGCGAGGCCGCGCGCTTCGGCCCCCCCGGCAAGCGCGGGAAGTAGTCACCTCACCCTCAGCACGACGGCCGTGATGTTGTCTCGGCCGCCGTTGTCGTACGCCTCGCGCACGAGCGCGTCGCACGCGGCCTCGGCGCTCATCGACCCGAGCGCCTCGGCGATGCGCGCCTCGGTCACGGCCTCGGTGAGCCCGTCGGTGCAGAGCAGCAGCGCGTCGCCCCTTCGCAGCGGCTCGGCGACGACGTCGGGGCCCTTGCTCGAGAGCATCCCGAGCGCGCGGGTGATCACGTTGGCGTGCGGAAAGCGCTCGCGCGGGGGCACCGCGGCGCCGATCGCGCGCATCTCCTCGTAGAGCGAGTGGTCGCGCGTGAGCTGGCGCAGCCGCCCGTCGCGCAGGCGGTAGACGCGGCTGTCGCCCACGTGGCCGACGACCGCCGTCGCGTCGTGCACGGCCACGGCGGCGACGGTCGACCCCATCGACGCCAGGCGCCCCTTCTTCTGCCCCTGGATCTCGGCGTCGGCCATGCGGATGGCCACCGCGAGCATGTTCTCGCGCAGCCCGAGCTTCGGGTCGATGCCGAAGGGCCAGGTCGTGTCGTCGTCGCGGGCGTTGCGCGCGTAGAAGCCGCGCATGGCGTCGACGGCGATGCGGCTCGCCACCTCGCCGCCCTCGTAGCCGCCCATGCCGTCGGCCACCATGTAGAGGCCGATGGAGGCGTCGGCGCAGCAGGCGTCTTCGTTGTTGCTCCGGCGGCCGGTGAGGGTGCGGGCCGCGTACTCGATGGGGAGGGTCTTCGTCGCGCTCATGCCCGTCGGTGAGTGCGCGCCCCGTGCCGCGCGAAAGCCCTTGAAAACAAGGGTGACGGTGGGGTGCGCGCACCCCGGCGGGGCGCGACGGGGTGGGGTGTCGAGGCTCCACCCGAGGGGGCGAAGGGGTCAGCGGCGGGGGGCGGACCCTACGCGCGAGGTCGACGGGTCGGCCACGGCGTGCTGCGAGGCGCGCCACTCGGGCGGGAGCTCGAGCAGGCCGTCGGAGTTGAGGGCGTCGTAGAAGGCGTCGCACATCACGCCGCACACGACCGAGAAGACCCGCGGGTCGGCGATGAAGTCGAGGGTCTCGGTGTGAAAGACGTGGGCGTCCTCCTCCATGGCCTCGAGGCGGGCCACGAGGGGCTCCTGCACGTCCATCACCATGCGCTCGAGGAAGCCCTTTTCGAACACCTCGCGGAAGCGCTGGAACGACCGCGCGGGGATGCGCATCGGGGCGTCGTTCGGCGCCTCGCCCACGCCCGACGCGCGCACGACCTCGCGGGTGAACTCCCGCAGCCCGCCCCGAAAGCGCTCGGTGAGGAACTCGGTGAACACCTCGATCACCACGGGCAGGAGCTTCTCGAGCTCGGGGGCCTTGCGCGCGAGGAGCGAGACCTGGAGCTCTTTTTCGAGCCGCGCGAGGCGGTCGAGCGCGTCGTTGTAGACGCCCTCGTCCTCGTAGTTGAGCGAGAGGAGGTCCTCGACGATCTGGGCCTTGTTGCGCGCGACGGCGTAGTACACCGCCTGCTCGGGCAGGGCGATGATGCGCGCGGCGAGCTCCTCGGGCGTCGCGTGGTGGCCGAGCGCCGCTTCGAAGAAGAGCGTGGTGATGCGCCGCGAGAGCGTGTCGAGCTTGGCCCTGAGGAAGGTCGCCCGCCGCGCGTCGAGCAGCGCCTCGAGCCGCGACCGCAGGGCGCCCGCGAGCTCGGCGCCGCGGTCTCGCTGCACGCCGGGGTTGGTCGGGCCGCGCACCGACTGGATCGCGCGCAGCTCCGCGATCACCGAGTCGGTGATCTTGTCGAGCTCCGCGTTCGTCTGCTGCTCGGGCTCGAAGTACACCACCCGCGCGCTCACCTGCTCGTCGCGGAGCTTGAGCGCCGCCTGCGCGAGGTCGAGCTTCTGCTGCGCGTTCACCATCAGCAGCGACCCGGGGATCGCCGAGCGGCGGCCGGTGACGGGCCCCGGCCGCGACGCCTTCGTGGGCCCGCCGGGCTGCGCGGCGCCCTGGGCCGGAGGGTTCACGGGGGGTGGCTTGTCGTGACTCACGGCTGCATTTCCTCACGTGCGGTCCCGTCGCGTGCGTGACGAGACAGGTGCCTCTACGCCACGGGGCCGCCCCTCGCAATGCCCTGTGGCGCCCCTCGCCGCGGCCGTGCGATCGTTCCACGTCCCATGAGCGTCCGCGAGCTCCTCGCGCTCGGCACCGGCAGCCAGGTGCCCACCCGCCGCCGCAACCACAACGGCTACTTCCTCCGTTGGGACGACGAGGGCTTTCTCTTCGACCCGGGCGAGGGGACGCAGCGCCAGATGGCCTGCGGCGACCTGCCCTCGAGCGCCGTGCACCGGGTCTTCGTCACCCACTTTCACGGCGACCACTGCCTCGGCCTCGCGGGCGTGATCCAGCGCCTCTCGCTCGACCGCTGCGACCACCCGGTGACCGTGCACTACCCCGCGAGCGGCGAGGAGTTCTTTCACCGCCTGCGCTTCGCGTCGATCTACCACCCCGCCGTCGACCTCGTGCCCGCGCCCGTCACCGCCCCCGACGAGGGCCTGCACCTCGTCGCCCGCACCGACCGCTACGCCGTCTACGCCCACCGCCTCGACCACCCCGTGCCCACCTACGGCTACCGCCTCGAGGAGCACCCGGGCCGGCGCTTCGAGGCCGACAAGCTCCGCGCCCTCGGCGTCACCGGCCCCCTGGTGGGCGAGCTCGCGCGCGAGGGCAGGGTCACCGTCGCCGGCCGCGCCGTCACCCTCGACGAGGTCAGCGTTCCCAGGCCCGGCAGCGTGTTCGCGTTCGTGATGGACACCCGCGCCTGCCCCGGCGCCGTGGCCCTCGCGCGCGACGCCGACCTCGTGGTGATGGAGGCCACGTACACCTCCGAGCACCAGCGCCTCGCCGACGAGTACGGCCACGCGACCGCCGTCGACGCCGCGCGCACCGCGCTCGAAGCGGGCGCCCATCACCTCGCCATCACCCACTTCTCGCAGCGCTACGACGGCACCGAGCGCCACGTGCGCGAGGCGCTCGAGGTCTTCCCCCACGTCACCGCCCTCGACGACCTCACGCGCGTGGCCATCCCGCGGCGGCGCTGAGCCCTTACCCTCCGCGCGGCGCTCGTGCAGACTCGCGCGCCATGCGCCCGCATCTCGCCCTCGCGCTCGCGTCGCTCGCCCTGCCCGCGCGCGCCCTCGCGCAGCCCGTCGCCCTCTCGGCCGTCGAGCACGCGCTGGGCGCCTCGCCCGTGCACCGCGTCGCGGGCCACGGCGCCCTCACCGTCGGCGTCGCCCGCGACGGAGACCTCGCCGTGCTCTCGTGGCCCACGCCCTCGTGCTGCGACCAGCTCACCCACCTCGCCAGCAACGCCCCCGACGCGCGCTCCCAGCCCCGCGTCGGCGTGCGCGAGGGCATGGGCGCCGCCCTCGGCGTGGCGCTGCGCACGGCGTCGGGAGAGTCCGTCGCGTGGCTGCACGACCCCGCGGCCTTTCGCGTGACGGGCGCGGGCTACCGCGACGACGACGGGCTCACGCCCGTGGGGCGCTACGAGCACGCGGGCACCGGCGCGCTCGTCGAGCTCACCGACGCCGTGCTGCCGGGCGCCGACGTGCTCCAGCGGCGCGTGCGGGTGACGGTGCCCGCGGGCGCGGGCGTGAGCGCCGTGGCGCTGCTCGCGCACACCAACCTCGGCCCCACGCTCAACGTCGTGGCGCGCCTGCCGCTCGGCGACGTGCTGGCCGACAACCGCAACGACTTCGCCGTGCTCTACGACGAGGCCCGCGGCGCGTTCGTGCACTTTCGCCCGCGCGCGGCCGACCCGGTGACCGACCTCACGCAGCTCCTCGCGCCGCCCGAGCTCGCGGCCGATCACTTCGGCCCCGTCGAGGCCCTCATGCGCCGCGACGGCGACGTGCGCGCCGACGTGCGCGCCCTCGTCGACGGCCTCGACGACCGCTACGGCCCCGGCGTGTACGCGTACGTCGGCGCCGACCCCGCGCCCGCGCAGTTCCACGCGGGCCTCGAGGACGACACGTTCTGCGAGGCGCTCGACGCGTTCATCGAGAACGTCGCGTCGCTCGGGTCCACGGGCATCGCGCTGCCCATCAGCCCCACGGTGGCGCGGTTCTTCCGCTGCGCCGACGCCATCCGCGGCGACGCCGTGCCCCGCGCCCGCATGTGGACGCGCCGCGCCCCCTCGGCCTGGAGCGACGCGCGCGACGGCGCCCTCTCGGGCAACCCTGTCTCCGCGTGGCGCTCCGACACCGCGCTGCGCGTCCCCGTGGCGCTCGACGCGTCGGGCCACGGCGAGGCGCGGCTCTTCATCGCGTTCGGCGCCACCGCGGCCGAGGCCCGCGAGCGCTACACGCGCGCCCGATCGATGACCGCCGACGCCGTCGAAGAGGCCAACGCCGCCGCGTGGAGGGCGCGCACCGCGGCGATCACCGCGCCCGCCGCGCCCGCGGGCGTCGCGGCGGCCGACCGCGCGCGCGTCGCGCTCGCGGCGAGGAGGGCGCTCGAGCACGTGCTCAACGGCACCGACGCGGCC
>JBDHVF010000056.1:0-18690 GCA_039809605.1 Polyangiales bacterium
CAGCGGGCCCGACGGGGGCGCGGGCGCGAGCGCGCGCGGCGGCGCCTCGGCGACGAGGGCCGCGACCGCGGCGAGGCGCAGGCCTGCGTACTTCGCGAGCGCGGTGACGCTCTGCACGCGCGCGGCGCGGCGCACGCCCGAGACGTTGAGGCCCGCGACGAGCGCGATGACCCCCGCGGCCACCCACGGCTCGGCGACGCCCGTGACGGGGGCGAGGTGCTTCGCCGTCACGCCCGCGAAGAAGGCCACCGACGAGGGCACGAGCACGATGAGCATCGCCCAGCCGAAGAGGAAGGCCGCGAGGGGGCCGTACGCGCGCCGGAGGTAGACGTAGAGCCCCCCGGTGCCCGGCAGCGCGGCGCCGGGCTCGGCGACGCTGAGCGCGCCGAGCAGCGAGAGGAGCGCGCCGAGCGCCCACACCACGAGCGAGCGCGCGGTCGACCCCGTGCGCCGCGCCACGTCGGCGGGGGTCTGAAAGATCCCGCTGCCGATCATCGCGCCCACGGTGATCATGGCCGCGTCGAGGGCGCCGACCTCGCGGCGCGGGCTGCTCAAGCGGGCCCCCTCGCGCGAGGGGTTTCGAGGTATGGTCGCGCGCCGAGGTGAGGTATGCGCAGGTTCGAATTCGTGGAGGGGGCGAGCTCGAAGTTCTGGGAGGCCGCGGTCGAGGGCGTGAGCTTCGTCGTGGTGTACGGACGCATCGGCACCCCGGGGCAGCGCAAGGAGAAGGCCTTCTCGTCGGCCGACCTCGCGGCCAGGGAGCTCGATCGCAAGGTCGCCGAGAAGCTTCGCGAGGGGTACCGTGAGGTGGGCGCGGGGGCGGGCGCAAGTGGCGCGATTGTCACGCCCCGGGCGCTGCCGCCGCGGGTGAAGCCGCGCAGGCCCACCGCGGCGGCGGTGGCGGCGGCGGCCGACGCGCTGATGGCGCTCGAGGCCGAGGTGGGCAGCCGTAGCTGGCGCGTCTCGCGCGACGGGCGCCGCGCGCTGCGCGCGGTCGACGGTGTGGCGGGCTGCGACCCCGCGGAGTACGGCGCGCTCGCGTCGGTCTTCGACGGGCTGATGGGCACGGTGACGGCGCCGCGCGGCGCGCGCAGGCTCCCGCTGCGCCTCGCGCTCTCGCTGCTCGCGCGGCTCGACGTCGAGGCGTTCACGCGCGCGCTCGCGTCGTGGCGCGGCGTCGACGGCGCGGCGCCCGCGGCCCCGGCGGTGCGCGCGCTCGCGTCGCTCGCCGACGCGCTCGGCGACCCCGAGCTCGCCCTGCGCGCGTGCGCCCTGCTCGGCGCGCGCCCCGACGCGGGAGACGCCGCCGAGCCCGCGTGGCAGAAGCGCTGGAGCGCCCTGCGTCCGTACGTCGAGGCGCGCCTCGCGGCGAGGGGGCTCGACCTGCCCGCTGCGCTCTCGTCGATCGACGCGGGCGCCGACCCTCACCTCGCCCGCCGCGTCGAGCGCATGCGCGCGTGATCGTCGCCGCGTAGTTCCGCCCCGCAGGGGCGCTGCGATATGCTCGCGGCCCATGGGAAGCGGGCGTCGACTCCTCGCGTGCGTGCTGGTGCTCTCGGCGGCGGTGGCCGGTTGCGGCGACGACGAGCCCGGCGAGGTGATCACGCCCGACGTGCCGTCGGTCGACGTGGCGGGCGACGCCGGCGGTGACGACCTCGGACCGCCTCCCGAAGACGTTGGACCGTCTCCCGAAGACTCCGGTCCGTCTCCCGAAGACGTTGGACCGTCTCCCGAAGACTCCGGTCCGCTCCCCGCGGATGCCGGACCGTCAACCGGAGACTCCGGTCCGCTCCCCGCGGATGCCGGACCGTCAACCGGAGACTCCGGTCCGCCCCCCGCGGATGTCGGACCGTCAACCGGAGACTCCGGTCCGCCCCCCGACGACGCGGTCGCACCGCCCGTCGACGTCGTCACGCCTCCGATGGACGTCGTCGCGACGGACGTGCCTCGCGACGCGCGGGCCGACGCGGGCGACGCGTCGACCTGCGGCGCGGTGGGCCAGATGTGCTGCCGCCCGCTGCTCACGTGCGCGTCGGGCGGCGAGTGCTCGCTGCGCACGACGACGTGTCAGGCCTGCGGCGGCGCGGGCCAGCCCTGCTGCCTGCGCTCGGCGCCCTCGTGCGCGTCGGGCTCGTACTGCAACGGCGGCACGTGCGACACCTGCGGAACGCCCGGCCGCCCCTGCTGCCCCGGCGGCGCGTGCGGCGCGGGCTCGGTCTGCACGTCGCGCCTCGTGTGCACGGCCTGTGGCGGCGCGGGCCAGCCCTGCTGCGCGGGGTCGATGTGCGGCAGCGGCCTCGGGTGCAACCTGGGCGTGTGCTCGCCCTGCGGCGGCGCGGGTCAGGCGTGCTGCGGCGGTACGACGTGCTCGTCGGGCCTGTCGTGCCGGGCGGGGAGCTGCCAGATGGTCACCTGCGGCGCGCTCGGCCTGCCGTGCTGCGCGGGTCGCTGCGAGGGCGCGACGCTCACGTGCTCGGGCGGCATGTGCGCCTCGTGCGGGAGCGCGGGCGAGCCCTGCTGCGCGGGCTCGCTCTGCAACATCGGGCTCGCGTGCACGACGGCGTCGGGCTCGCGGACGACCACCTGCAACGCCTGCGGCGGGCGCGGTCAGCCCTGCTGCGCGGGCGGCGCGTGCAACCTCGGGCTGCGCTGCGCCCGCGGCGCCTGCGGGTAGCGACTGCCCTCAGTGGTGGTGGTGGCCGTCGGGGCCGTGCGCGTGGCCGTGCGAGAGCTCTTCCTTCGTGGCTTCGCGCACGCTCTTGACCTCGACGTCGAAGTAGAGCGTCTGGCCCGCGAGGGGGTGGTTGCCGTCGAGCGTGACGGTCTCGTCGTGCACCTCGGTGACCCACAGCACGATGTGCTCGCCGCGGCGGCCCACGGCCTCGAGCTGCATGCCCACCTCGGGGGTCTCTCCCTCGGGCAGCGAACTGCGAGGCACCGTGAGCACGCGGTCCGTGCGGCGCGGTCCGTAGCCCTCCTCGGGCTTGACGGTGACCGCGAGCTTGTCGCCCTCGCTCTTGCCGAGCAGCGCGCCCTCGAGCCCGGGCACGATCTGCCCCGAGCCGTGCAGGTAGTAGAGCGGCTCGTCGCCCTCCGAGGTGTCGATGAGGCTGCCGTCCTCGGCCTTGAGCGAGTAGTCGATCGCGACGATGCAGTTTTCGGTGATCTTCATGAGCGCACAGATCCTTTCCTGCCCGTGTGGGTCCGAGACGGGCAGACGCGTTGCACCCGGATCGAGACTGCGAGCGCGCGGACCATGCCACCAGTTCCAACCCCTGTCGATGCAGGTCACCGCCTCGCGCGAGCGTCGGTTTTCTGGCGTCCCGCCCGCGCGTGGTGTTTGTTCCTCGCCGCAGAGATCCTGATGAGACGCCAGCCTCCGCAGACCGCGCCGCTCCTCGCGATGGCCGTGACCGCCCTGGGCCTCGTGTGCGACCACGGCTCCGCGCGCGCGCAGCCGTCGCGCCCTCGCGCGCCCGACGCGACCGTGCCCGCGCAGCGCGGCGCGCGCGCGGCCGTCGCCGGCTCGCCCGCGTCACCCTCCGACGCCTCGACCGACGCCGGGCCCGAGGTCGCGCGCACGTGCCCGAGCGGCATGGCGCTGGCCGAGGGAGACTGGTGCGTCGACGTCGACCAGAAGTGTCTGCGCTGGCTCGACGAGCCCACGAGGCTCCAGTGCGCCGAGTTCGAGCCCCCCCGCTGCACGAGCCGGCGACGTCACGTCGCGGTGTGCATCGACCGCTACGAGTACCCGAACCAGCAGGGCGTGAGCCCCATGGTGATGGTCAACTGGTACGAGGCCCGGAGGCTCTGCCGCGCGCAGGGCAAGCGCCTCTGCACCCAGACCGAGTGGACCTTCTCGTGCGAGGGCCCGAGCTTTCAGCCCTACCCGTATGGTCTGCGGCGAGACCGCACGGCGTGTCGCATCGACTGGCAGCCCTCGGCGCCCGACCGCGCGCGCCTCGGCGACCCCCGCTACGACCTCGACGAGAGCGCGCGGCTCTACGGCGCCATGCCCTCGGGGACGATGCCCCGCTGCGTGAGCTGGGCGGGCGTGCACGACATGACCGGCAACGTCGACGAGTGGACCGTCAACGAGTCGGGCGAGCCCTTCGACTCGGCGCTCAAGGGCGGCTGGTGGGGGCCGATCCGCGCGCGCTGCCGCCCCTCGACCACGGCCCACAACGAGGGCTTCGTCTACTATCAGATCGGGTTCCGCTGCTGCGCCGACCCCGATCCGCCCTACGTGCCCTCGGGCTCGGTGGCCGACGGCGGCGCCGACGCGCGGCCCTCGTCGTGATCGTGGTCGTGGTCGTCGTCGTCCATGTCGCCCATCGCGGGGGCCATGGTGCTGCCGCGGCGCTCGCGCGGCTCGACGCGAATGCGTGACGCGGTCTGACGCTCGTCCCACGGGAGCCCGGGCTTCCACGCGACCTCGCCCGAGGTGCCCCAGCCCACGGCGCGAACGGCCGTCGACTCCCAGCGCATCCAGAGCAGCGCCCCGTCGGCGCGCGCGGCCTGGTCGAGGCACGCGACGCGCGTCACGCGGCCGTCGTCCCAGCGAAGCGTGGCGGCGTGGGGCACGTGCAGGTGGCCGCAGAGCACCCAGCGCGGTCGCAGCGCGCTCACCACCGCGGCCGCGTGGGGGTTGCCGACCTGCGGCCAGTGGCGCTGACGGATGCCCCGCGCCCCCGCGCGCGCCACGGCGCTGTCGCGTCCCGCGATGCCGCGCGGCCACTCGTGCAGGAGGAGCACGTCGGCCGAGGGCACGGCCCGCACGATGTCGACGTCGGCCTGGCGGAAGTAGCCCGCCTGCTTGCTGCTCTCGGCGCTCGTCGCGGGGATGCGCGGGCGGTCGAAGCGCGTGGGGGCGTAGATGCCCGAGAGGAACGCCACGCGCAGGCCGTGGATCGTGCGCACGCCCGCGCGACCGAGGTAGCGCACGCCGGGCACGAGCTCTCCGCCGTGGGGAAAGCGCTCGAGGTCTTCGAAGTCTTCGTTGTTGCCGCCCACGAAGACGAACTCGCGGCGCATCGCCCGCTCGCCGCGCGCGTACGCGGCGAACTCCGCGGGCATGTTGCGCTTGGTCGACTTGCGACGGTGATCGTCGGGCGTCGCGAAGGTCTCCACGTCGCCCACCGCGAGCACCACGGAGACCTGCTCGCCGAGGTTCTTCTCCAGCTCCTCGACCCACTCCTCGACACGGAAGAACCTCCCGTGCACGTCTCCTACGACCGCGACCAGCATCGTCCCGCCGCGGAGACTACCCCAACCGAAGCCCGTGCGCGCCTCAATGGTCGCGCCGCGACGCCGGGGCGTGCGGAACGTTGCATTTCGTCAACAATCGGGGGTCGGTCGCCCGCTCAAGGGGCGGGGGCGAAGAGGTTGGCGGGCTGGGCGCGCTTGCCGTTCTTCTGCATGTACACGTAGAGGGGGATGCAGATCAGCACGGAGACGATGCCGATGAACTGCGAGGTCGAGAGGGGCCCGACCACGCCGCGCTCGGCGTCGTCGCGGATGATCTCGAGCAGCGAGCGGCCGATGCCGTAGAGGATGCCGAACGAGAGGAAGATCTGCCCCTCGAACTTGCGGCGGCGCCACATCCACATGAGCACGACGAAGATGGTGAAGCCCATGAGCGACTCGTAGAGCTGCGTGGGGTGCACGGGCACCGAGTGCTGCGCGCCGAAGGGGAGCTTGCAGACGTGCTCCGAGGCGCTCCACACGCCGTGGTAGTCGCGCTCGCACACGCGGGGGTCGGCGTGAAAGCCCATCTGCACGTGCTGCTGCCACGCGGGCGAGCCGTGGTTGTCGTTCCAGTGGGGGAAGGACCCCAGGCGCTTGAGGAAGCCCGGCGCGCTGGGGGGCAGCGGGCGGCCGAAGTCGCAGCCGTAGAGGTAGCAGCCCATGCGGGTGATCATCAGGCCGGTGCCGAGCGAGGGGACGGCGGCGTCGGCCCAGGGCCAGAGGCGGTAGCCCTTGCTGCGAAGGTAGAGCGTCGAGCCGAGCAGGCCGCCGAGAAAGCCGCCGTACGCCACGAGCCCGCCCGAGCGCAGCTTGAGCATCGACCAGAGCGTGGGGAACTCGCTGAGGTTGGTGATGATGTAGAGCACGCGCGAGCCGGCCACGGCGGTGAAGGCCGTGAACACGTAGCAGTCGGCCATGTGGCGCATGTACTCGTCGCGCCGGGCCTTGTCGGTCTCGGGGCACTGACGGCGCATGAGGCCGAGCACGATGTACCAGCCCGCCACCAGCGAGAGGCCGAGCATCACGCCGTACGAGTAGATGGGCAGCGACTCCCAGGGGGCCTTCCACGCGGCGCCGTTGGCGAAGTTCTTGAGCACCGAGACGAGGCGCGCGGGGCCCTCGCCGGTGATCGAGACGGGCGCCGCGAAGGCGAACACGCCGAGCCCGATCGCGATCGAGACCAGGGCGTTGAAGGGCGAGTCCGCGGGGAGCGAGAGGCTCGACTCGGGCGCGGACTCAGCGTCCTTCGCGCCGTCCTTCGCGTCCTTTCTGGGCGCGGGCGAGGCGCGGTTGACCGAGACGACGATCGAGTAGCAGCCCCACAGGATCAGCAGGGGGACCACGATCTTGAAGGCCCACCCCGGAATCGTAAACATCACCGGATGCATGTCGGCGAAGCGGTGTAGGCGTGCGCGCGCACGGGGTCAAGTACCGGGTGCACACATCGCCCGCTCAGCGCAGCGACGTGACGTACTGAACGAACACGGGCGAAGACCAGTCGAGCGTGCGGTCGAAGCGCGCGCGGATGACCCCCTCGGGGTCGATGATCCACGTCTCGGGGAAGAGCCGCGTGCCGTACCTGCCCGCGACGACCGAGCGCTCGGGGTCGAAGAGCAGCGGCGCGGTGATGCCCGGCGGAACGAGGGCCGAGACCTCGTCCCAGCGCTCGGTGCCCACGAGCACGAGGGCCACGTCGCTGCGGCCGCGCACGAGCTCGTCGAACGCGGGCAGCGACTCGGAGAGCTCCCTCACGCACGGGGGGCAGTCGCGCGACCAGAAGTGCAGCACGACGGTCTTGCCCCGCAGCGACGAGAGGCGAAAGGGTCTGCCTCGGTTGTCGTTGAGGGTGAAGTCGGGCGCGAGGCGGTCGTCGCCCGTGTACTCGGGCCGTAGGATGGCCGTGAGCTGCTCGTCGCGGCGCTTCTCTCCGTCGAGGGCCGCGAGGCCGAAGGTGACGCCCGCGGCGACCGACGCGCCGAGGAACGCCAGCACGCCCAGGGCGACCCAGGGCGATCGCCGCACCCACGCGAGGGCCCGCGCCGAGTGGGAGGCGCTCACGGCGCCTCGTGGTCGCCGCGCTCGGCGCGCGTGAGGCGGTCGACGAGCTCGCCGGCCGTGAGGCGGTACTTGAACGCCTTGCGCCCGTCGACGGCGATCACGGGCACCTCGGTGGTGTAGAGAGCCCTGAGCGCGGGGTCGCGGTCGATGTCGACCACGTCGAGGGCGAAGGGGAGCGTCGCGCGCACCTCGTCGAGCACGGCCTTCGCGTCGTCGCAGAGGTGGCAACCCACGCGGGTGTAGAGCGTCACGGTGACCATCGTTTCAGCGGGTGGCCGATCGGGTACCACCGTCCGCCTCCGCCGTCGAGGGAGACGCAACGGGCATGGGCCCGCCGGGCCTCGGGGGAAGGCGCTCTCCCGCGGCGAGGGCGCGCAGGGGCACGAGCTCGCCGTCGAGGCGCAGCGAGGCCGAGCCGTCGGGCGCGCCCTCGGCGTGCTCGAGCAGAGAGAACGCGGCCGAGCGGTCGAAGCGGGCGAGGAGCGTGCCCCCGCGCACGTACGCGAAGACCTCGCCGTCGGGCGCGACGCGCACGGTCTCGACGCGCAGGGTCTCGCGCGCGTCGTCGGAGAGCTCGACCTCGACGCGGTCGCCCCGCACCCACGCGTGGCGCACCACGAGCGGCGCGCGGTCGACGGTGACCCAGCACCAGTCGTTGGCGTTGCGGAGCACGTAGCGCCGCGCGGCGTCGTCGAAGTCGACCCACGACGCGAGGGCGCGCTCGAGGCGCGGGTGCGCGACGCGCTGGCCCTCGTGCCAGACGTGCCCGTCGCCGTCGATGCGAATGCGGCTCTCGCGGGTGAAGCGGAACGGGGGCGGCGCGTCGTCGCTCATGGCGGAGGGGTATGGCGCCGCGGCGCGCCGCCGGCAATGGGCCGACGAAGGAGAGGCTTTCCGCGCGCGCCCGCGGCGTGGTAGCGGTGGCGCATTGAGCATGCGTGACGTGACGTTCCGGTGGGGGGCGCCCTTCTTGTTGCTGGCCGGGTGCCTGCCCGAGGTGAGCTTCGACCCGATCCCATGCGCCGACGCCGTCGTGTGCGACGTGACCGACGGCGCCGCGGACGTCCCCGACTCCGACATGGACGCGCCCCGCGACGTCGCGAAGGGCGGCGACGTCGGCGTCGACGCAAGCGCACCCGACGCGACCATCAACGTCGTTGACGCGAGCGATGCGATGGGCGAGGGCGGCGTCCCCGACGCGCTCGACGCCGCCGATGCGACGGATGTCGTCGACGCGACGGACGCCGCCGACGTGACGGATGTCATCGACGCGCGCGACGCCGCGGAGGCCGAGGCCGCGCCTCCCGACGCGGACGCGTGCGCGGCGGGCCAGACGCGGTGCGGGGGGGCGTGCGTGTCGACGCGGAGCGACCCGACGAACTGCGGCGCGTGCGGGCGGGCGTGCATGGCGCCGGGCGCGTCGTCGGTGTGTGTCGACGGCGCGTGCCAGATGACGACGTGCGTGACGGGGCTCGGCGACTGCGACCGCGACGCGGCGAACGGCTGCGAGACGAACCTCGGCGCGTCGGCGTCGCACTGCGGCCGCTGCGGCAACGCGTGCACGTTCGCGCACGCGCGGTCGGCGTGCGCGGGCGGCACGTGCGCGATCGACGCGTGCGACATGGGGTGGGGCAACTGCGACGGCGACGCGGTCGACGGGTGCGAGACCGACACGCAGCGCAGCGCCGCGCACTGCGGCCGCTGCGGGAGCGCGTGCGCGGCCGGCCAGGTGTGCGTGGGCGGCGCGTGCGTCGCGACGCAGCGGAGCTGCCCCGACGTGTCGGAGGCGGGCTGCGGCATGGAGGCGATCCCGGGCGGGACGTATGCGATGCGCAGCGGCATCGAGCTGCAGAGCATGATCACGGTGAGCCCGTTCACGATGGACCGCCACGAGGTCACGGTGCGGCGCTTCCGACGCTTCGTGGCAGCGGGCATGCCCGCGGTGCCCGGCGGCGCGCTCACGTATCCGGGCGGTACGGTGAGGGCGCTAGCGACGCCGTCTGCACCTCTCACGCGCGACGCGGTGAACGCCTGCAACTGGTCGTCGTCGCCCGGGGCCTACGAAGATCACCCGATCAATTGCGTGACGTGGTCGACCGCGCTCGCGTTCTGCGCGTGGGACGGTGGCAGGCTGCCGACCGAGGCGGAGTGGGAGCGAGCCGCACGCGGGAGCGACGGGAGGACGTACCCGTGGGGCAACGACCCGCGGGCTGTGGTGGGGTGCTTCGGTCTCGGTGAAGCTCACGGTACGTGTCGGGTCGATGATCCTCTGTACGTAGGAGACACAGGTCCGTATGGCGTCCGTGGGCTGGGGGGCAACGTGCGCGAGTGGGTTGCGGACACCTCGCTCTATTTCTCGGACGGGCGCTGTTGGGGTGGCGTACCGCGCACGAACCCGGTCTGCGTGATCTATGGTGCCGGCACTCTTGGAGAGACGTCCCTCGTCCTTCGAGGAGATAGCTACCGCTCGAGCGAAGGTGGCGCCGCGCAGACTCGAACCTCTGCCGAGCAGGCTCAAGCCCAGGACAATCGTGGTTTGCGCTGCGTACGGAATCGCTGACCTCAACGCCCCGCGTCTGCGTCCCCCATCGCGTGCGGATCGATCGCCACCGCGAGCCCGCGTTGCACTGCGGCTCGTGCTTGGTCGCCTGCCCTCGCGTACACACGCGCCGCGACGGCGTGCATGTCCGCGGTGTCCCATGGCGTCGCGAGCAGGGCCTCGATCACGCGTTGCGCATCGGCCACGCGGCCCACGCCCAGGTACGCCTCCGCGAGCTTCGTCTGCGCCTCTCCGCCGGGGCGCGCGTCGCGGTTGAGCTCCGCGATCGGAACCGCGCGCGCAGGATCTCGTCGCAAGAAGAACTCGATCGCGTGGCCCGCCGTGGCCTCGGGCATGATGCGCAGGCGCTCTTCGTAGGCCGCGCGCGCGCGGTCGATCAGCGGCCGGGCCTGCGCGTCGTCGTGGCGACGCTCGTAGATCTGCGCGAGGGCGTCCATGAACTCGGGGTCGCGCGTGCGCTCCACGAGGTCGACGTACATCAGCCGCGCCTCCTCGTCGTGCCCCTGGAACGTCAGCACCTCGGCGACGTGCTCCTGAAACATCCACGACGTGGGCTGCAACCGGAGTCCGTCACGAAACGCGGTGATCGCGGCGTCCCAGCGCCCGCGATCGAGCTCCATCATGCCGCGCACGAGGCACACCCACGCGCGCATGCCCATGTCCTCATGCTGCGCGGACTCGGCCGCCTCGTTCACGAGCTGCTCGGCCTCGGCGAAATGGTTCGTCTTCCACTGGAGCTGGGCCATCGCGACGAGGTTCGTGACGCTGCGCTCGCGCGAGAGGTTCTCGTCGTAGAGCCGCCTCGCGTCCTCGTAGCGACCGGAGTGGAACGCGACCTCCGCTCGCAGGTGTGCGATGGCCGCTCGCTCGTTGGGGTTCAGGATCGCGAAGCGCAGCGCGTCGAGGTCGCCCTCCACGCGGTTGAGCCGATGCACCGTGTACTGGAAGCGAGCGCGCGTGAGGAGCGGCCCCGTGCCAGGCGAAGCGTTGCGGAACGCTCGTGCGAGCGCGGCCTCTGCGCGGGCGTAGTCACCGTAGTCGGCCGAGAGGCGGGCGCGCGTCATGTACTCGAGCGCGATCCGCTCCCACGAGAGCCAATCGTCACTGCGTGACGACGCTGCGGCCTCCATGGCGCGCAGACGCGCGTCGATCTCTGCGAGGGCAGACGTGCTCGGTCGAACTGCCTCGCGTGATGCGTCGTGTGCGGCGTCTTCCCGAGACACGTGAGGCGCCGCATCACGCGGGTGCGACGGCGTTCGGCCTCGGCACGAGAGGGCTGCCAGAAAAGCAATCCCGCAGAGCGAACGTTGAGTGTGAACGCGCATGTCGCGGACGCCTACCACGGACGGCCGGCGAATGCGTATACCGAGGCTTGCGGAGCGCTTGGGTTACATCCCGCCGCAGCGAGAGCGATTCGTGTGCAGAGGGGCGAGGTAGGGGAAGCTGTCGAGGAACGCGCTCTCGTTATGCGAGGGGTTCAGCGGGACGCTGGCGAGGGTCGCGGGAGAGCACATCCCCATCCCGCAGGTGCCCGTTCCGAGGCGGAGCAGCAGCACCGCGAGGGTCACGTCGATCACCGGGTCTTGCAGGCGGCGGCCGTTCGGGAAGCCCGCCATCGTCGCCGGGGTCACGAGGATGGCGTCGTCGGGCACGACGAGGCTCGCGACGGTGGCGCCCGTCGCGTAGCTCTGCCCGAGGCACTCGGGCAGGCCACCAACGAGCGTGGTCATCGAGCACGGCGTGAGGCCGGCGGCCATGAGGTGACGGTCGAGCGCGGTGTGCAGGCCCGTGAGGGTCGCGACCATGTCGGGCACGAACGTGCCCATGTCGGTGCGACCGGTGACGTCGTTGTAGGCGTTCTTGCGCGCCGACGGCAGGAGCGCCGTCGACACCGCGGGCATGCCCATGCGGTCGACGCGGCGGTACATCGCGGGCGGGTCCGTGCGGAAGCTCAGCGAGCCGCACACGTTGTCGCCCGTGGGGCCCGCGTGCGGGCAGTGCATCCGCGCATCCATCATCGCGGGCGAGCCGCTGTGGTAGATGCGGCACGCGAGGCTGTTGCCCGCCGCCGCGCCGGCCATGCCCTCGGGCCAGTGCGCGTTGTTGCAGTACGTGAGGCAGGCGGTCATGTCGTCGTACTGCGCGTTGGCGCCCGTGCAGTTCATCATCATCTGCGTGCAGTACGTCCTGCAGCCCGCGCTGCTCGGCACATCGGCGGGCACATCCGCGGGCGCGTCGGCCTGCGGCGTGTCGGTCGTCGCGTCGGCCATCGCGTCGGCGGCGGGGGTGTCGGTCGCGGGGGTGTCGGTGGCGGGCGTGTCGCTCGCCGGCGTGTCGGTCGCCGGCGTGTCGGCGCTGGCGTCGGAGGTGTTGACCGGAGGGTTCGACTTGTCGCTGCAGGCCGAGAGGCCCAGGCCCGCGAGCAGGCACAGGGCGCCGAGGAGGTGCGTGCGGTGGTTCATGGCGTTCCTCCTCACATCCCCATGCGCGCGGTGGTGGCCCACACGCGGACGTTCGCGCTGCCGGCGAGCAGCGGGGCGATCGGCTGCTCGAGCACGAGCGCCGAGGTGTTCTTGCACGCGAAGAAATCACGGTCGCTCGTCATGCGGATGCCCGCCATGCCGCCGAGGCCCGCGGGAGTGGCAGGGTTGCCCGCGACCATCAGCGTGTCGCGGAAGCCCTGCAGGTCGAAGAAGAACGCGTCGTCGCGAAGGCCCGCGTAGAGCTTCACGTCACCCACCGTGCGCGTGACCTCGGCGGCCGAGACCAGCGGCGCCGACGTGCCGGGGACGCCCGTCCACTGCACGAAGCAGTTCATCTGGTCGTCCTGCGCCATGCGTGCGTAGATGTTCACCTCGGCGTTGCCGTCGTTGGTGCTGTCGTAGTGCAGCCCGTAGAGCACGTCGCGGTCGCAGGGCATGCGCTGCGTCGCCGAGGGGTCGTTCGGCCCCGCGAACGTGAGGATCGTCACCAGCGTCTGCGACGCGCCCGTGCCCCGGTGCCAGGTGTAGAGGTCGGCGATGTCGGCGTTGCGGTCGCTGCCGCCGCTCGTCGGGTCGGTGCGCGCCGGCGGGTCGAGGTGGTCCGCGGCGTCGCTGCGCCCGGACCAGACCGCGACGCCCCCGGCCACCGCCAGGGCCATCGCGGCCAGTGTCGCAAAGGTGGTCGTCTTCTTCATGAAGCCTCCTGAATGCACGTCGTGCGACGCCCCGCGTACGCGCGACGGAAAAATCCGCGGCATTCCTACCTCCGTGTGGGGGGTCTGCACAAGAACATCGTGCGCTTTGCGCGCCGATCGCTGCACATGGTGCCTCCCTGCGAGACCCTTGCGCGAGAGGGGGCCCCTGGGTATCCGGGCACGCGTCGTGCGAAATGGCGCGGCCATGCGCATCCCTCGCTTCGCCTTCGTGCTCGCATGCTCGCTCGCGGCGTGCGGTGACAACGGCTCGACGCCCGACGCCGCGGTCGGTGACGTGGTCGACGTGACCGACGCGGCGGATGTCTCCGACGTGCCCGACGCGGCCGACGTGATCGACGTGATCGACGTGACCGACGTGGCCGACGATCAGGTGGACGCTTCACGTCCGCCGCTGCCCGTACGCTTCTCGTTCAAGCCCGGATGGGAGGGCGTTCGCTCGGTGGAGGTGCTCGGCTCCTTCGGTCGCGCCGACGACTGGACGGGGGCCTTCGCCACGATGACCCTCGACGGCGACACGTGGCGCGCGACCGGGGAACTGCAGCCGGGCACGTACAGCTACGTGTTCCGCGTGACGGGCGACGTCGCCGCGGGCGCGGGCGCGGCGACGTACACGAGGCTCGTGCACGATCCGTCGAACCTTCGCAGCGGGCGATGCCCCGCGGGGAGCCCCCTCGCCACGACGAACCCCGCGAACCCCTGCGCGATCCTCTTCGTGCCGCAGTCGAAGAACCCCACCGTGTGGCTCACCCTGCAGGGCGGCGCGACGCTCGGCGCCGCACCCGCGGCGGGCTGGCTCGCGTTCGTCGAGCGCGCCGAGCCCTCACAAGAAGCCTTCTTCGTCGACCGCGTCACCACGGGCGCCGACGGCCGCTTCTCGCTGCGCATCGCCTCGGGCCAGTACCGCGTCTCGCTCTGGAACCCCACCGCGCTCTCGGCGCCCGACTCCGCGCGCCACGTGACCACCATGAGCACCTACCTCGCGCGCGACACCGACCTCGGCGCGGTCGACGTCTCCATGGCGCGCTGACACGCTCGCAAACAGCGGGCAGAGCGGTGGTATCGTGCGCGCCCCCAATGGAGGTGCCGCGCCGATGTCGTCGTTCCTGATCTTCTTCGGGTCGTTGCTCGCCCTGGTCACGATCTACGACCTCACCCAGAAGAAGCGCGCGATCCTGCGCAACTTCCCCGTCATCGGGCACTTCCGGTACATGCTCGAGGAGGTCGGGCCCGAGCTCCGGCAGTACATCGTCACCGGCAACGACGAGGAGCGCCCCTTCTCGCGCGACCAGCGGCGCTGGGTCTACGCGTCGTCGAAGAAGGAGAACAACTACTTCGGCTTCGGCACCGACAACGACCTCGAGCGGTCGAGCGGGTACGTGGTGATCAAGCACTCGGCCTTTCCGCTGCTCGACCCCCACGCGGGCGAGGCGGGCTACGACCCGATGTACCGCATCCCCGGCGCCAAGGTCCTGGGACGCTGGCGCGGGCGCAAGAGGGCCTTCAGGCCCGCGTCGATCGTGAACGTGTCGGGCATGAGCTACGGCTCGCTCTCGGGCAACGCCGTCGAGGCCATCAACCGCGGCGCCGCCCTCGCGGGCTGCTGGCAGAGCACCGGCGAGGGAGGCATCTCCCCCCACCACAAGCACGGCGGCGACCTCGTGTGGCAGCTCGGCACGGGGTACTTCGGGTGCCGCGACGAGCACGGTCGCTTCAGCCTCGAGCGCTTCGTCGAGAACGTCTCGAAGAACAAGGTCCGCGCCGTCGAGATCAAGCTCAGCCAGGGCGCCAAGCCCGGCGCCGGAGGCATCCTCCCCGCGGCCAAGATCACCCAGGAGATCGTCGACATCCGCGGCGTGCCCTTCGGCAAGGACTGCATCAGCCCCGCGGCCCACACGGCCTTTCGCGACGTCGACGAGCTGCTCGACTTCGTCGAGAAGATCTCCGAGGCCGCGGGAGGAATCCCCGTGGGCATCAAGTCGGCCGTGGGGCAGATGAAGTTCTGGGACGACCTCGCGCGACTCATGGACACCACGAAGCGCGGCGTGGACTTCGTCACCATCGACGGCGGCGAGGGCGGCACGGGCGCGGGGCCGCTGGTGTTCACCGACCACGTGGCGCAGCCCTTCAAGGTGGGCTTCTCGAAGGTCTACCGGGCCTTCGCCGAGCGGGGGATGCACCACCACGTGGTGTTCAACGGCTCGGGCAAGCTGGGCTTCCCCGAGCAGGTGCTCTTCGCCTTCGCGCTCGGGTGCGACCTCGTGGCCGTGGCGCGCGAGGCCATGCTCGCCATCGGGTGCATCCAGGCGCAGCGCTGCCACACGGGCCACTGCCCCACGGGCATCGCCACGCAGAACCGCTGGCTCATGCGCGGCCTCGACCCGACGCTCAAGTCCGCGCGCCTCGCCAACTACATCGTCACGCTCCGCAAGGAGGTGCTCGCCCTCTGCCGCGCGTGCGGCGTGGCGCACCCGGCGTTCCTCCGCGGCGAGCACCTCGACCTGCTCGACGACCGCTTCAAGAGCGAGAGCCTCGCCTCGGTGTTCAACTACCGCGACGACTGGGGATGCCCCAGCGACGAAGACCTCGCCGCCGTGCGCGCCATCATGGAGGCTCCCCCCGCGGAGCGCGCGCTCGACGCCGCGGTGTGAGACACTCGCGCGTATGCGTACTGCGAAGATCCTCGCCACGGTGGGGCCCGCGAGCCGCGAGCCCACCATGCTCGACGCGCTCATCGCCGCGGGCGTGAACGGCTTTCGGGTGAACTTCTCGCACGGCGTCGCCGACGAGCACCGCGAGACGGTGGCCCGCATCCGCGAGGCCGCGCGTCGCGCGGGGAAGATCGTGGCGGTGCTCGGAGATCTCTCGGGGCCGAAGATCCGCTGCGGCACCTTCGCGACGGGGCCCGTGAACCTCGCCGAGGGGCAGACCTTCACCCTCACCACGCGCCCCGTGGCGGGCGACGCGAGGGAGGTGTCGTGTACGTACCCGCTGGCGCGCGACCTCTCACCGGGCGACGCGGTGCTGCTCGACGACGGGCTCCTGCGCTTTCGCGTGCGCGAGGTGACGGGCGACGACGTGGTGTGCGTGGTCGAGGTGGGCGGCGTGCTCTCCGATCGCAAGGGCATCAACGTGCCCGGCGCGAGGCTCTCGGTGCCCGCGCTCACCCCCAAGGACCACGCGGACGCGAAGCTCGCCATGGAGCTCGGGGTCGACTACCTCGCCCTGTCGTTCGTGCGCCGCCCGAGCGACCTCGACGAGGCGCGCGCCCTGATCGGCGAGGGCGTCCCCCTCATCGCGAAGATCGAGAAGCCCGAGGCGGTCGACAACCTCGTGGCGATCATCGACCGCTGTCAGGGCATCATGGTGGCGCGCGGAGACCTCGGCGTGGAGCTCGGCCCCGAGAAGGTCCCCCTGGTGCAGAAGCACGCCATTCGACTCGCCAACGAGCGCAGCAAGCTGGTGATCACCGCGACGCAGATGCTCGACTCGATGATCCGCTCGCCGCGCCCCACGCGTGCCGAGGCCGCGGACGTCGCCAACGCCGTGCTCGACGCCTCCGACGTGCTGATGCTCTCGGGCGAGACGGCGTCGGGGCGCTACCCCGTGGAGTCCGTGCGCATGATGGATTCGATCATCCGCGAGGTCGAGTCGTCGGACCTCTACCGCTCGATGGCCTCGCAGGCGGCGTACACGTACGGGTGGGACTTCGCCAGCGCGTGCGCGGCCTCGGCGGCGATGACCTCGCGCCACGCGAAGCTCGCGGGCATCGTGGTGTTCTCGCGCTCGGGCCACACGGCCGACCTCGTGGCCGAGTTCCGGCCCCACGCGCCCGTGGTGGCGGTGACCCCGTCGGAGTCGATCGCGCAGCGGCTCGCGCTCCAGTGGGGGGTGATCCCGCTGCGGAGAGAGATGCCCGAGACGCCCAACGACGCGCAGCGCGCCGCGGAAGAGATCGCGCGCGCGGTGCTCCACGCGGGCGACGGAGAGACCGTGGCGATCGTGGTGGGGAGCCAGAAGCACTCGGGCACCAAGAGCTTCGTGCTCGACACCCTGGGTCGATGACCGACGCGCCGCGCTGCCCCCGCTGCCGCGTGCCCGTCGAGCCCTTCGCCCTCGACGCTCGCACCACCCTCGACCTCTGCCCGCGCTGCAACGGCGCGTGGTTCGATCGCGGCGAGCTCGCCCTCGCCGTCGCCGCGCCGCGCGACCTGATCGATCCGCCCGACGAGCTCCCCGCGGCGCCGCCCGACGCGCCCCTGTGCCCGCGCTGCCCCGGCGTCTGCCTCGTGCCCATTGCGTACGTGTGCGAGCAGGGGGCGCCCGTGGTCGAGCACTGCCCCTACTGCGAGGGCAACTTCGCGCCCCTCGCGTCGCTGCCCGCGATGCGCGCGCTCGCCGCGAGGCGCCGCGTGGGGAGGCCCCGCACCGAGTCGTCGTCGCCCGAGCGCACACCCGTGCCTGAGCGCGCGTACGACCCCGACGCGCCGCCCGACGCGCCCCTCACGCTGCGACAGTGCCTGCTCGCGGTGCCCGTCTCGTTCGCCGTCGTGGCGACGGTGCGCGCGACGGGCGTGGGGACGTTCCTCTTGCACGGCGTCCGGGTGTCGCTGCACGAGCTCGGTCACGCGCTGGTGGCGTGGGCCTGCGGGTGGATGTCGGTGCCGACGCCCTTCGGCGTGACGATGACCTACCCCGGCCGCAGCCTCGCCGTGCACCTTGCGGTGCTCGCGGGCTGCGCGGCGGGCGCGTGGCTCTCGGCGCGCCACCGCGCGTGGGCGCTCGCGTCGGTGTGCGCGGGGTACGCGCTCGCGGCGCTCGCGTTCACGTGGGCCGTGCCCGAGCGCTCGCAGTACGCCGCGCTCTCGTTCGGCGGCTGCGCGGGGGAGCTCGTGCTGGGGGCGCTGCTGGTGATGCTCGCGCACGCCGACATGCCGCCGCGAATGCGCTGGGGTCGCTGGCGATGGGTCGCGCTCTCGCTCGGGGCGTGCTCGTTCGTGGCCGCGGCGCTCTTCTGGCGCGAGGCCGCGCGCGACTGGGAGCTCATCCCGTGGGACGCCGCGCTCGCGGACACGGGCGACATGACGAAGCTGCGCGACGGCCACGGGTGGACCGAGGGGAAGATCACGCGGAGCTATACGGTGTTGAGCGGGTTGTGCCTCGCGGGCGTGCTCGCGGCGCAGGGGGCAGCGGTCTGGCGCGCGTGGAGTGCGAGACGGGCGCGAGAGGTGTCGCAGACCGGGTGAGGGGGGTGTCGGAGACCGGTTGGGGAGGTGTTGCAGACCGGTCAGGGGGGGTGTTGGAGACCGGGTGAGGGGGTGTTGCAGACCGGTCGAGTGGGTGTTGCAGACCTCTGGAGGAGGTGTCGGAGACCTCCAGGGGAGGTGTTGCGCAAGCGCCGGTGCCGAAGGAGCGCGCTCAGTGCGCCGAGCGCCGCCAGGGCCACGCCGCCGACCGTGAGTTGAAGCGGCAGGGGGCTGTTCACGCGACCATCGCCCCCCGCGGCGTGTCAATGCCGCGTCGACTCGCACGCAGGGGGCGGGCGTCGGGCGGTCAGACTCGGGTTTGGCTCTTTCGCAGCAGGCAGAAATGTGCCGCAGAGGCTGTGCGTCGATCGCGCGTCGTGACG
>JBDHVF010000057.1:0-18643 GCA_039809605.1 Polyangiales bacterium
GAGCGAGGGGGCGTAGCCCATCCACGCCGTGAGGCGCTCGGCGATGCGGCGCTGCAGCGGGTGCTCGGGCGGGCGGTAGTCGGCGTCCCAGCCGTTGCGCAGCGCGGCCGCGAGCATGAACGCGTGCTTGCCCGAGCAGTTGTTGTGCAGGTCGGTGAAGCGCCCGCCCGCACGCAGGATCGCCTCGGCGCTCGGCGTATGCGCGGGCGGGTGGGCGCCGCAGCGCAGGCCCTCGGGCGAGGCGCCGAAGCGCGCGAGCACGCGGGTGACGACCTCGAGGTGCGCGGGCTCGGCGCTGTGCGACGCGGCGCCGACGGCCATCTCCTCGGGCGTCACCTCGGGGTCGCCCAGCGCCTCGAGCGAGCACGCGAGCTGAAAGGGCTTCGACGCCGAGCGGAACGTCGTCTCGCGGTCGTCTCCAGCCGACCAGACCACGGACCCTTCACGCACCGCGACGGCCGACGCGGGGTGCTCACCCTCGACGCAGGCGCCTCTGTACTGCAGCACGGTGGGCATCGGGTGACTCCTCAGCGGCCCCGGGGCTTGAAGCGCTGCCCGGCCTTGGCGAAGCGGGTCTTGGCGTCGTCCTTCTTCGCGGGCTTCTTTACGGGCGACAGCGGCGCGTCGGGCAGCACGGGTTTGTTGATCGACGCGCCCACGTTGGCGCTCCCGCCGCCGCCTTCGAGCACGCGGATGCGGTCGCGCAGCGCCGCGGCGCGCTCGAAGTCGAGGTTCTCGGCGGCCTCGATCATCTCGGCGCGCAGCTCGTCGATCAGGGCGCTCTTCTCGGCGTCGCTGGCGGGGGCCTTCGATTCGACCTCGCCCTTGCGGTTCTTCGCGACGGTGACGTAGTCGCTCGTGCCCGCGGCGGGGTTGAGGTCGGTGATGGCGCGCTTGACCGAGGCGGGCGTGATGTTGTTCGCGACGTTGTAGTCCGACTGGATCTTGCGGCGGCGGTTGGTCTCGTCGATGGCGTTCTGCATCGCGGCGGTGATCGTGTCGGCGTACATGATCACCTTGCCCTCGAGGTTGCGCGCCGCGCGCCCGATCGTCTGAATGAGCGACCGCGGCGAGCGCAGGAAGCCTTCTTTATCCGCGTCGAGGATGGCCACGAGCGACACCTCGGGGAGGTCGAGGCCCTCGCGCAGGAGGTTGATGCCCACGAGCACGTCGAACTCGCCGCGGCGCAGGTCCTTCAGGATCTCGACGCGCTCCAGCGTGTCGATGTCCGAGTGCAGGTAGCGCACCTTCACGCCGAGCTCCTGGTAGTACTCGGTGAGGTCCTCGGCCATGCGCTTGGTGAGGGTGGTGACGAGCACGCGCTGATCCTTCTCGACGCGCGTGCGGATCTCGCCGAGCAGGTCGTCGACCTGGCTGGTCACGGGGCGGATGATGATCTCGGGGTCGATGAGCCCCGTGGGCCTGATGATCTGCTCGACGAACTCGCCGTTCGACTTCGCGAGCTCGTAGTCGCCCGGCGTGGCCGAGACGTAGAGCACCTGGTTCATGCGCGCTTCGAACTCGTCGAACTTGAGCGGGCGGTTGTCGAGCGCGCTCGGCAGGCGGAAGCCGAACTCCACCAGGGTCTCCTTGCGCGCCCGGTCGCCGCGGTACATCGCGCCCACCTGCGGCACGGTCTGGTGGCTCTCGTCGATGATGGTGATGAAGTCCCTGGGAAAGTAGTCGATGAGCGTCGGCGGCGCCTCGCCCGGCAGGCGCCCCGAGAGGTGGCGCGAGTAGTTCTCGATGCCGTGGCAGAAGCCCACCTGCTCGAGCATCTCGAGGTCGTAGAGGGTGCGCTGCGCGAGGCGCTCCTTCTCGATGAACTTGCCGAGGGCCTCGAGCTCCTTGATGCGCAGCCGCAGCTCGTCGCGAATGGTGTTCACCGCCCTCGCCAGGAGCTGCTTCGGCGTCACGTAGTGCGAGTTGGGGTACACCGTGACGCTCTTGAGCTTGCGCAACACCTTGCCGCGCAGGGGGTCGATCTCGGCGATGTCGTCGATGGTGTCGCCGAAGTACGCGACCCTGAGCGCCACGGCCTCCTCGTACGCGGGGAAGATCTCGACGACGTCGCCCCGCACGCGGAACGCGCCGCGATGAAAGTCGGTGTCGTTGCGCTCGTACTGCATCTCGACGAGGCGGCGCAGCAGGTGGTCGCGGGGGTAGTCCTCGTTGACGGCGAGGTCGGCCACCATGCCCATGTACGACTCGCGGTCGCCGATGCCGTAGATGCACGACACCGAGGCCACGATGATCACGTCCCTGCGCGAGAGCAGCGACCGCGTGGCCGAGTGGCGCATGCGGTCGATGGCCTCGTTGATGAGGGCGTCCTTCTCGATGAAGGTGTCGCTCGCGGGGATGTACGCCTCGGGCTGGTAGTAGTCGTAGTACGAGACGAAGTACTCGACGGCGTTCTTGGGGAAGAGCTCGCGCATCTCGCTGTAGAGCTGCGCGGCGAGGGTCTTGTTCGGCGCGAGGATGAGCGCGGGCTTGTTCATCGCGGCGATGACCTTGGCCGCGGTGAAGGTCTTGCCCGAGCCCGTCACCCCGAGCAGCACCTGGTGCTTCTTCTTCTCGCGGAGCCCGCTCACGAGCTGCTCGATGGCCCGCGGCTGGTCCCCTCGCGGGGCGAACTCGCTCACAAGTTCGAAGTTCTGCGACATCGGGCCGACACCGTTCGCCCAGAACGAGGTGAAGGTCAAGCCGCGGGGCCACGCCGGTGATGGCCTGACTCATCGCGTAGTCGGGCCACACATGCGTCGGCCCCCACCCCCAACCCCGCCCCCGCCTCGGGGGCGGAGGAGTCAGACGAGAGCGAGCGCACAGGTTCCCAGCGTTGAAACGCTTTGCCCAACGGGCTCCATGAGCGAAGCGCTCTCGACAGGCTCTCACCTTCTGGCCCCTCGCCCCCGGGGCGGGGGCGAGGTTGAGGTCGGCAGCGCGCGCAAGGCGTCGTGACGCTGCCAGCTCTCGCGTGACGTCGGCAACGCGCTCAGGTCTCGCCCCCGAGGCGGGGGCGAGGCCGCGCGGCAGCGCGGAGTGGGGGCCAGCCAACACGCCTTGCGGAGCTCCGCCAGGATGTTCGTGTCGACGAGGAACATCACAGCGAAGGATCGCGCGGCAGGTCGTGGGGGCGGTCGAGCATCGCCGTGAAGGCGTCGTCAGGGAGGTCGCATGCGATCAGGTCGAGCAACGTGGGCGTGCCATCGTTGGCGGGCTCCGCCGACGCGGCATGGCCTCGCGACACCGGGACGAGGTCGAACTCCATGCCCTCGGGGAGGCTCTCGGCGCCGACGACGACGAGGTGGCCATCGACGACACGGGCTCGCAGCGCTGCGCTCATGGCCGCACGATAGCAGTCGCGCTCGCCGCCGGACACTCACAGGATCTGGCGCTCCCGCGCGGATCGCGCTACCAGTCGCAGCCCTCGCGATGCCTCCGCGCCCCGAAAAGCCCACCGCGCACCGGCCGCTCCTGCGCCGCAAGCACGCGAAGCGCGCGCTGGTGAACGTCGGCGGCACCGTCGAGACCGCGGGCGACCCTTCGCTCTCCACCGCCGTGGCCGCCGCACTCACGGTGCGCGCGGGCGAGCGCGACGCGACGCTCACGCACCCCTTTCACGCCTACCCCGCGCGGCTGCACCCCGAGGTGGCGCGCTCGCTCCTCGGCGCGCTCGCGCCCTCGCACACCACCGTGCTCGACCCCTTCTGCGGCTCGGGCACCGTGCTCGTCGAGGCCCTGGCCGCCGGCCAGCGCGCGCTCGGCCGCGACCTCTCGCCCTTCGCCGTCGAGCTCGCCGCGCTCAAGACCAGGGTGACCACCGCCGAGCAGCGCAGGGCCATCGTGAGCGCCACGAACGCCGTCGCGATGCGCGCCGAAGAGGTCGTGCGCATGCGCGTGAAGCTCCCGGTGCCGCCGGGCGAGGCGCGGTGGTTCGCGCCCCACACGTTGCGCGAGGTGGCGGCGCTCACCAGCGAGATCGCGCGCGCCGAGGGGCTCGTGCGCCACGCGCTGCGCATGCTGCTCTCGTCGGTGCTGGTGAAGGTGAGCGCGCAGGCGTCGGACAGCGACGCGAGGCCCGTGCGCAAAGACACCCCGCCCGGCACGGCCCTTCGCCTCTTCGCGTACAAGGCCCGCGAGCTCGATCGCTGCCTCGCCGCGCTGGCCGCCGCGGTGCCGAAGGGAACTCCCCCCGTGGACCTCGCCGTCGACGACGCGTCGGAGCTCGCGACGGTGCCCGACGCGACCGTGCACGCGATCGTGACGTCGCCCCCGTACGCCAACACCTACGACTACGTGGCGCACCACGCGAGGCGGTACGCGTGGCTGGGCATCGACGCCTCGCGCATGGCCGCGGGAGAGATCGGCGCGGCGCGCTGGTTCGAGGTGCCCGAGGCGGGCGTGGTGCGCTTTCGCCGCGAGCTGTCGTCGATGTGCCGGGCCTTCGCGCGGGTGATGGCGCCCGGCGCGCGCGCCGCCGTGGTGATCGCCGACGGGGCCGCGGGCGAGGAGCCCGTGCGGGCCGACAAGATGCTGCGCGAGGCGGCCGAGGCCGCGGGGCTGCGCGCCGTCGCGCGGGCCTCGCAGGAGCGCAAGGCCTTCGACCGCGACAGCGTGAGGGCCTTCGCGAAGCACCCCAAGCGCGAGCACGCGATCGTGCTGGGCAAGGACTGATCAACCGTCGCGCGCGAGCGCGACCATGCTGGAGAGAGACCGATGCGACAGAAGGAAATCGTAGAGCTGGCGATGCAGACCATGGGCGTCACCCGCGACCAGGCGGTGAAGGCCCTCGACGGGGTGTTCGCGACCCTCGCGCGCGCCATCAAGGAAGGCGACGGCAAGGTGCCCGTCGAGGGCGTCGGCACGTTCCGCATCAAGGTCACCAAGGCGCGCAAGGCGCGCAACCCCCAGACGGGGGCCGAGATCGACATCCCGTCGCGCAAGAAGGTCGCCTTCAAGGCCTCGACCGAGATGATGACCGCCCTCAACGGCTCGCCCGACGACGACGAGGAAGAGGACGAGAAGTAGGCAACGCTGTTGCGATCCAGCGCCGCAGTCCCCTGTGCCCACGGGCGAGCGCAAGCTCGCCACGAGCAACGCCGTGGCCGTCAGCCCCCTGTGCCCACGGGCGAGCGCAAGCTCGCCACGAGCAACGCCGTGGCCGTCTGCGCGTGCTGACCGCCTTGCGGGAGCGCCTGGCGAGCTAGCGCTCGCCCGTGGGCACAGGGGGCTGACGGCCACGGCGTTGCTCGCGGCGAGCTAGCGCTCGCCCGTGGGCACAGGGGGCTGCCGCGTTGTCGGGCGTCAGCTCATCCCCGCGCGGGCGCGGATCTCGTCGAGCACCGCGCGGTGCGCCTCGCAGCCGAGCACCTTCATCAGCGCCCCGTCGTCGGCGGGGCGCGGGGTGCAGCGGCGGCGCATGCGCGTCACGCGGTCGTGGGCGTCGCCGAGGCGCGCGGCGAAGGCCGCGTCGTCGCGGGCGCGGGCGGCGAGGGCGAGGCGGGCGCGCTCCTGCGAGTCGGGGTCGGTGCAGACGAGCAGCGCGTCGCAGCCCGCGGCGATGGCGAGCACGGCGCTCTCTTCGACGGGGTAGCGGTCGGCGACGGCCTTCATGTGCAGGTCGTCGCTGAAGATCACCGCGTCGCTGCCCGCGGCCACGTCGTCGCGGAGCAGCCCCTTCATCACCGCGGGCGAGAGCGTGGCGGGCACCGCGGGGTCGAGCGCGTCGAAGAGCACGTGCGCGCTCATCACCGAGGCCACGCCGGCCGCGAGCGCCGCGCGAAACGGCGGGAGCTCGACGGCGTCGAGGCGCGCGCGGTCGTGACGGATGCGCGGCAGCTCGAGGTGGCTGTCGGTCTCGGTGTCGCCGTGTCCGGGGAAGTGCTTGGCGCAGCCCATCACGCCCTCGTCGCGCAGGCCCTCGACGAAGGCCACGGCGTGGCGGATCACCACGTCGGCGGTGCGCCCGAAGGAGCGGTCGCCGATGATGGGGTTGGCGGGGTTGCTGTCGACGTCGCACACGGGCGCGAAGTCGAGGGTCACGCCGAGCGCGGCGAGCTCGCGGCCGACCTCGGCCGCCGCGCGACGGGTGAGCGACGGGTCGTCGATGGCGCCGAGCACGCGCATCGCGGGCATCGGGGTCACGCCCTCGCGCAGCCTCGCCACGCGACCTCCCTCCTGATCGATCGAGACGACGGGAGGAAGCTCGCTCGACGCCGCGAGGGCTGCGCAAAGCGCGCGCACCTGGCGCACGTCGGTGACGTTGCGTCGAAAGAGGGTGACGCCCGCGAGGTGGCCCCGCGCGAGGCGCCCGGCGATCTCGGGCGGGAGCTCCGCACCGTCGAAGCCGCCGACGATCACCGCCCCGGCGAGAAGGTCTTCACGATCACCCTGCGAACCCGCGCGCGACGTCATGTCGCGCGGAATGAGACCACAGCCTGGGGCGCTCTTGGAATGTTCCGCGCAGGTGCACCGCGTTGCGTTCGGCGGGTGAGGGTCTCTATACTCCGCCCCGTGCGGCGAGCGGCGTTCTCGATCATGGCGTTGGCGGTGACGGCGGCGGCCTGTACGGGCTCTGGCTACGAGCCCGAGGCCGAGGGCGAGGCGCCTGCGCGCGTCACGGGGATGCTCTTCGTCGAGCGCGTCGAGGGCGGCAGCACGCCCGGCGTTCAGGTGGGGGCTCGCTTTCTGCGCATCGTGGGGGTGGCCGACGAGGCGCTGCCCGACCTCGTGGGCACGCCGTCGCTGCCGCGCGTGGGCGCGTGCGTCGAGCGGGCGACGTCGTCGCACTCGGTGGCGCCCGATCCCCTGCGCGCCGAGGTGACGCTGCTCGACGTGGGGCCCATCCACGTGCAGGCCGGCGGGCGCGAGCTCGCGATGAACCCGCGGCGCTTCCCCGACCTGTGGAACGTCGTGTCGGGCGTGCTCTACAACACCGAGGCCGACCTGCCGCTCGGCGACTGGCGCTTCACCGCGCAGGGCGCGAACAGCACCGGCGTGGGCGGCTTCGACGTGTCGGCGCAGGCGCCCGAGGGGCTCGTGAACGTGCGCGTGGGCGAGACGGCGCTGCCGCTGGGGGCGGGGCTGGTGATGTCGCTCAACCGCCGCGCGTCGCTGCCGATCCGCTGGCAGCGGGGCGCGGGCGACGACCGCGTCGCGATCGTGTTCGAGGGCAACGGCACGCTGGCCTGCGGCGCGCGCGACGAGGGCGCCTTCGACCTCGACGCCGCGACGTACGAGCGCGCGCGGGAGATCCTCCGCAACGGCGGCACCGTGTCGGTCCACCGCCTGCGCTCGCGCGCGTTCAACACCCAGGGCCTCGACGCGGCGACGCTCGTGTTCGACCTCTCGGTGCGGGGCCGCGCCAAGGTCGAGTGACCCCTCCCGCGGCGGTCACGCTATGTCCCGCCGCGCTTGACACCTCGGGCGCCATGCGTGACTCATGGGCCCCGCCATGACGACGAAAACCGACGACTCCACCCTCCGGGCGGTCACGCAGCGCGTGGTCGACAACTTCACGGCGCAGGGCGCGCTCTTCACCGCGCTCGACGTCTCCAACGCGGTGAAGACCACGCTGCCCGACGTGCGGCACCGGCAGGTGTCTCCGCTGGTGCGCGACCTCTTCGAGCGTCACGCGATGGGCGACTACCAGCACACGCTCATCGACGTGCTGGCCGACGGCAAGACCCCGACGCAGGCGTACCTCTATCACCTGCCCGAGCACTCGGCGGCGCTCTACGACGACTCGATGCGCAACCAGCTCGCGATCCCGCCCGTGAGCACGAGCACGTCGAAGAACGACGACGCGTCGGTCACCGCGCACTCGGTCGAGGCGCCGGTGCCCGTGGGTCGCGACGGCCGCGCGCGCGTCTCGCGGCAGATCCTCATGAACGCGGGCGTGGTGGGCGACGTGGTGTGGGCCTCGGTCGACACCGAGCACGGCAAGGTCGTGCTGACCGAGGCCGCCGACGACGTCTCCGAAGAGGACCTCGGGAACACCATCGAGTACGAGCACCCGTCGCTGCTGCACGTGCCGCGCGGGCTCGTGTCGTCGGTCTTCTCGCACGGCGACAAGCTCGTCGCGCGCGTGTACTCGGGCCGCGTCGAGATCGTCCGCCACTAGTCACCATCCCCCCACGCAGGAACGCACCCATGACCGACAAGCTCGTCGAAGAGGTCACGCTCAACTGGACCGACCTCACCGGCAAGAAGACCGGCGCCACCACGCTCGGCTCGAACAAGTTCTACAAGGCCCAGATCTTCGACCTCGGCGGGAGCTTCAAGGTCGTGTTCACGTACGGCCGCGTGGGGCAGGCGGGCCAGACGCAGTCGATCCCCGCGGGGTCGCTCGCGGCCGCGAAGGCCCTCATGGAGAAGAAGGTCAAGGAGAAGACCGACAAGGGCTACACGAAGCTCGAGATGCGCAAGGAGGACGACGAGAAGGCCAAGGCCCAGGCCGCCGGCGTCGCCGTCGAGGCGCCCAAGAAGCAGAAGGCCGCGCGCACGAGGGAGTTCCACCCCGAGGTGGAGAACCTGCTCAAGCTGCTCTACGGCTCGACGGGCGCGGCGGTGGCGTCGGGCCTCTCGTCGTCGTCGGGCGCCACGAAGGACGCGCCCCTCGGCAACCTGCACGACTCGCAGCTCGACAAGGGCGCCGACATCCTCGACGAGGTCGAGAAGCTGCTCGAAGGCTCGAAGAAGCCTTCGAAGAATGACCTCGTCGACCTGACCAACGAGTACCTGTCGAACATCCCGCGCAACATCGATTTCGCGCGCAAGAAGTCGAAGCTCGACCTCGAGATGATCCTCCTCAACTCGAAGGAGCGCCTCGAGGAGCAGCGGAAGTTCATCACGCTGCTGCGCGACGCCATTCTTCAGAAGGACGTGTTCGCCAAGGCCGCCGAGTACGACGACCCGGTCGAGGTCTGGTACGACGGCCTCAAGTGCGACATCGATTTCGTGCCCTCCGACGCGGACTTCTACAAGTTCGTGAAGTCGATCTTCGAGAAGGGCCAGTCGCCGGTGAACGCCAACTTCCACGGCCAGGTGAAGATGTACCGGCTGTGGACGTGCGAGCAGCAGGGCCGCAAGGACCCCTTCGAAAGCTACACGTCGACGGTGGTGGGCAAGCCCTCGGCCACGGGGCGCACGTGGGCGTGGCACGGCACGCGGACCGAGAACGTCATGGGCATCTGCAAGCAGGGGCTGCGCATGCCCGAGAACCTCCCCAAGGGCGTGCACATCACGGGCAAGACCTTCGGGCTCGGCATCTACCACACGCCCTGCTGGGCCGACTCGGGCGACAAGCGCAAGGACGCCAAGGGCAAGACCTACCAGCGCTGGAACGGCGCCCTCAAGAGCATGAACTACACGTCGCTCCGCGGCGCGTACTACGGCTCGGGCAACACCGCCGACCGCGGGTACATGTTCCTCGAGGAGCTCGCCCTGGGCGTGCCCGAGATCGCGCACAAGGTCTGCTGGAACAAGCCCCGCCCCGACCCCGGCCACGACTACATCTACGCCGAGGCGTGGGGGCACGAGTCGCTCGCCAACGACGAAGTGGTCACCTTCGACGAGCACGCGTCGAGGCGCGTCGCCATCGTCGAAGTGGGTTATAAGTAGCCCCGAGCCAGAGGGGCGGTGAGGACGACGCTCCCCCTCGGGCGAGGAGGAGACGTCATGCACTCGATCGAGTCCGTGCAGCCCGGCGAAGGGCGCCTTCACACGCGCCAGGTCAACCCCGGCTGGGGCTGGTACCGCATCGACCAGAACGGCACGCCCGTGGGCCTCGTCGAGGCCCACAAGGGCCCCGTGGTCACCGAGGTCTGGTACTACGGCAGGGACTACCTCGAGCCCTCGACCGAGCACCCCGAGGGCGTGGCCCTCACCTTCGTGCCCGTGCTCCAGAGCGACTTCGACGCGCTCAAGGTCAAGATCGACGTGCGCCGCGCCTACAAGCACACGCTCCAGCAGATTCTGTAGCGCCGCGGAGCGGTTCCCCGGTGCGAGGGCGCGGGCGTTGCTTTACACGTCAGGCATGAAGCCCATCGTCATCGCCACCGACCTCACGCACACCTCCGAGAACGCCATTCGGCACGGCATGAACCTGGCGCGCGACCTCGGCGCCGACGTGGTGCTCGTCTACGCGTGGGAGCCCCCCGCGATCGCCGTGATGGACGCCACCGTGGCCCTGCCGCCCGACCAGCTCGCCACGCACGTGGGCGCCCTGCAGCGCAGGCTCGACGAGGTCGCCGAGCGCTTTCGGCCCGAGCACGCGCGCCTCTCGACGCGACTCATCGAAGGCCCGCCCGCCGAAGCCATCGCGAATTTCGTGCAGCAGAGCGATGCACGGATGGTGGTGGTCGGCACGAGCGCGCCGCGCCTCCTCACGCGGCTCCTCGGGAGCACCGCGGAGTCGATCGTGCGGTCGGCGCCGTGCCCGGTGCTCGTGGTCCGCGCGACGCTGTAGCGATGCCCCCGCGCGTCGCGGTTGAATCCTTCGGCCGGGTGCCCGCAACATAGGAGCCCGATCGGTCACCGTCGTGGGTGGGCCGTCGAGGTGTGGACGCGATGAAGGCATGGATCCCGATCGCAGTGGTCGCCGGGGTCGTGGGGGCAGCCGGGTGCTGCTCCGACGCTTCGAGCTCTCAAGGGGACGCGGCGCCCGACGGCGCGGTCACCGACGTCACGCCCGCGGACGTGGGCGCCGACGTCGACGCGTCTTCGCCCGACACCGGCCCCGACGTCGCGCAGCCCGACGCCGCGCCCGACGTCGCCGACGCGGGCGACGTGATGGACGCGGGCGACGCGATGGACGCGGGCGACGTCGCCGACGCAAGCGACGTGACGGACGCGAGCGACGGGGGCGACGTGCCCGACGCGCTGCCGATGCCCTGCGCGCCGTGTACGGGCGACGGGTGCGCGATCGTCGAGGTGACGACGGGCGCGAGCTACTCGTGCGCGCGGCGCGCGTCGGGGTCGGTGCTCTGCTGGGGGGCCAACGCGTACGGCACGCTCGGCAACGGCACGACCACGGCCTCGCCGCGGCCCGTCGAGGTGCTCGGCGTGTGCGACGCGGTCGAGGTCGAGGCCGGGTCGAACGCGGCCTGCGTGCGCCGTCGCTCGGGGCAGATCTCGTGCTGGGGCGCGAACATCTCGGGCGTGCTGGGCATCGGCCGCACCTACGAGGAGCTCAACCTCTCGACCACGCCGCGCGACGTCGCGGGGCTCGACGACGCCATCTCGATCGACGGAGGGGCGGGCTTCTTCTGCGTGGTGCGCCGCGGAGGGGCCGTGTGGTGCTGGGGCACCAACAGCGCCGGCCAGCTCGGCGACGGCACCACGGGCATGAACCACAGCAGCCCCGTGCCCGTGCCGGGCCTCGTCGATATCTCGCGCGTCACGACCGCGCAAAGCGGCTGCGCGCTGCGCACCGGCGGGCAGGTCGTGTGCTGGGGCAGGAACTACCGCGGACGTCTCGGCACCGGCGACGAGGCCGACCACTTCTCGCCCACGCCCGTCGTGGGCCTCACGGGCGCGACGAGCGTCGCCACCGGCGTCTGGCACACGTGCGCGCTGCGCTCCGACGCGACCATTTCGTGTTGGGGTGACAACGCCCTCGCGACGCTCGGCTCCGCGCCGTCGCCCGTGGTGACGACCATGCCCGTCGCCGTGGCGGGCGTCGCGGGCGTCACGCAGCTCGAGGTCGGCTACCGCCACACGTGCGTGCTCCTGCGCGACGGCACCGTGTCGTGCTGGGGCAAGAACGACCTCGGCGAGCTGGGCCGCGGCTCGACCTCGCCCTTCGAAGCGACGCCGGCGCTCGTGATGGGCCTGAGCGACGTGACCCAGATCGCCTCCCACAGCCCCCACGACGTGCCCCTCGAGGGCGGCCACACCTGCGCGCTGCGCCGCGACGGCTCGGTGGTGTGCTGGGGCAAGAACGATGTCGGCCAGCTCGGCGACGGCACCACCATGACCCGCGCCGCCCCGGTCGCCGTGCGATTCTGAGATGCGCTCGCGGCGGCGATGTCTGACCGCCGCGCTCTCGCGATTCCGTCAACCCGTCGCCGCTGTCACCATTGCGACACGCCGCGGGGCGTCGGTCGCGCTACGCTGCGCGCGTGCGACTCCTTCGACGAACCCTCTTCGCCCTCGGCGCCCTCGCGCTCGGGTGCTCCGGGGCGCAGACGCCCGCGCGGCCTCGCGGCCCCCTGACCGCGCGCGACTACTTCCCGCTGCGCCCCGGCGCCGCGTGGAGCTACGACACCCAGACCGGCTTCGGCGGCGACACGGTGCTCTCGGCCCTCTCGGTCGTGCGCGCCGACGGCCCGCGCTTCTACGTCCGCAGCGGCGTGCGCACCGAGACCTATGAAATACGGCCCGACGGCGTGGTGCGCGAGGGCGACTACCTCGTGAAGGACCCCGTGCGCGTGGGCAACGCGTGGGAGGCGCGCGACGGCTCGCGCCTCGAGATCCGCGCCGTGGGCCAGTCGCGCACCGTCAACGGCCACCGCTACCCGAACGTCATCGAGGTGGCGCGCTCGGGCTCGTCGGCGCGCATCGAGACCACCACGTGGTACGCCGCCGACGTGGGCGCCGTCGAGATCGACGCGCGCACCACCTCGTCGCTCGGCCAGACCATCACCGTGCACTCGACCCTGCGCGGGTACACCCTGGGGGAGCCGTGACGATCGAGATACAGCTCCCCCCGCCGCCCCCGATGCCCACCACCTCCGCGCCGGCCGTGCCCCTCACCTCGATGGCGCCCTCGGCGCGCAACAACAACGCCGTCGACCCGAAGCTCTTTCTCAACCGCGAGCTCTCGTGGCTCGAGTTCAACCAGCGCGTGCTCGACGAGGCGGCCGACCCCTCGGTGCCCCTGCTCGAGCGGGTGAAGTTCCTGTCGATCGTGTCGACCAACCTCGACGAGTTCTTCATGATCCGCGTGGCGGGGCTCAAGCAGCAGGTGGCGGGCGGCGACCCCGTCGAGCCCTCGGCCGACGGCATGGGCCCGCAGGAGGCCGTCTCGGCCATCTCGCAGCGCGCCCACCGCATGGTGCGCGACCAGTACGCGCTCTGGCGCGAGCAGCTCCAGCCCTCGCTCTCCGCCGCGGGCATCGCGCTCGCCTCGCCCGACGCCTGGAACGCCGACCTCGCGAAGCGCATGGAGGACTACTTCTCGCGCGAGATCTACCCCGTGCTCACGCCCCTGGTGATCGACCCCGGGCACCCCTTTCCGCACCTGAAGAACAAGTCGCTGAACCTCGGCGTGTCGTTCGAGAGCGACCGCGAGGAGGGCGGCGTGGGCTTCGCCGTGGTGCAGGTGCCCGCCATCTCCCCGCGCCTGGTCGACTGCGGCCAGGTCAACGGCGCGCGCACCTTCGTGCTGCTCGAGGACATCATCGCCCGCCACGTGGGCTCGCTCTTCGCGGGCGTGAAGATCTTCTCGGTGTCGCCCTTCCGCGTGACGCGCAACTGGGACCTCGAGATCGACGAGGAGGAGGCCGAGGACCTGCTCGACGAGATCCAGCAGGAGCTTCGGAGGAGAGATCGCGGCAGCGCCGTGCGCCTCGAGGTCGCCGCCACCATCGACCCGCGCCTGCTGGCCCTCTTGCAAGAGGAGCTGCGCCTCGCCGACATCGACGTGTACCCGGCCGACGGGCCGCTGCACCTGGGCGACCTCGTGGCCGTGCTCACCGCGGGCGACGAGCGCCGCGAGCTGCGCGACGAGCCCTTCTCGCCGCAGCTCGTGCCGCCGCTGCGCGACATCGACGACCCCTTCGCGCTCCTGGCCGAGCGCGACGTGCTGCTCCAGCACCCCTACGAGAGCTTCGAGAGCGTCGTCGAGTTCGTGCAGCGCGCGGCCGAAGACCCCAAGGTGCTCGCCATCAAGATCACCCTCTACCGCGCGGGCAAGGACTCGCCCTTCGTGCGCGCGCTCGCCCGCGCCGCCGAGAACGGCAAGCAGGTCACGGCCCTCGTCGAGCTCAAGGCCCGCTTCGACGAGGAGGCCAACATCCAGTGGGCGCGCGCCCTCGAGGAGTCGGGCGTGCACGTGGTCTACGGCCTCCTCGGGCTCAAGACCCACGCCAAGCTGTGCCTGATCGTGCGCCGCGAGGCCACGGGCCTCAAGCGCTACGTGCACATGGCCACGGGCAACTACAACCCCACGACGGCGAGGCTCTACACCGACATCTCGCTCTTCTCGTCGCGGCCCGAGCTCGGCGACGACGTCACGGCGCTCTTCAACCTCCTCACGGGCTACTGCGAGCCGCCCACGTGGAAGCGCCTCGCCGTGGCCCCGCTCAACCTCCGCGACACCATCCTGAGGCTCATCCGCCGCGAGGCCGAGCACGCCCGCGCCGGGCGCCCCGCGCGCCTCGTCGCCAAGCTCAACGCCCTGGTCGACCCCAAGGTCATCGCCGCGCTCTACGAGGCCTCGCAGGCCGGCGTGACCATCGAGCTCATCGTGCGCGGCATCTGCTGCCTGCGGCCCGGCGTGGCGGGCGTGAGCGAGCGCATCCGCGTGGTGTCCATCGTCGACCGCTTCCTCGAGCACTCGCGCGTGGTGGCCGTCGAGAACGGCGGCGCGCGCGAGGTCTACCTCTCGTCGGCCGACTGGATGCCCCGCAACTTCGACCGCCGCGTCGAGGTGCTCTTCCCCGTCGAGCACCCGCCCATGGCCTCGTGGATCTACAACGACGTGCTCGGCGTGCAGCTCGCCGACAACGTGAAGGCCCGGGTGATGAAGCCCGACGGCACCTACGAGCGCCGCGCGCCCGCCGAGGGCGAGGCCCCGCTGCGCAGCCAGGTGCGCTTCATGGAGTCGGCCCGCGAGCGCGCCCGCGCGGTGCTCGCAGGGCCGGTGTCTCCCTTCCGGTTGCGGCCCACCGTGTCGGTGCCCGCGCTCGCGCTCGAGCACCCCGCGCAGCCCGCGCCCCCGCGCCGCCGCCGCAAGCGCGGCGCGTAGCTCAGGGCTTGAGCAGCCCGAGGTACTCGTGCAGCGCGGCGTTGCTCGCCGTCCAGCCCCACGACACCGGCAGCCAGCTCGCGAGCTCGCCCGTGCGCGGCTTGACGATGTGCACCGGCGCCGGCAGCGCCTCGACGCCCGCGCGGCGGAACTCCCGCAGCGCGCGGGGCATGTGGAACCCGCTCGTGACGGCGACGAAGCGCGTGTACCCGAGGCGACGCCCGAGCCTCACGCTGTTCTCGGCGTTCTGCCGGGTGTTGAGCGCCCAGGGCTCGAGCACCACGCGCTCGCGCGGCACGCCGTGAAACACCAGCAGGTCGGCCATCGCGCGCACGGTCGCGTCGGGCACCGGGCCCGGCGCGCGCCCCGTCACGATCACCGCGCCCGTGCGCAGCGCGCGCCACACGCGGGCCGCGCCGATCACCCGCGCGGTGCCCTCGGCGTCGAGCCGCTCGACGGGCGAGTCGCCCGGCACCGGGGGGTTGATCGACGAGCTCAGCACCACGAGCGCCGTGCGGTCGCGCAGCGCGGGGTCGTCGAGGCGCTCCATGGGTGTGGGCTCGGGCTCGAGCGGCGCCACCAGCGAGAGGGCCACGACGGGCGTCGAGAGCATCCACCCCACGGCCCACAGCGCGACCGCGGCGCCCCACGCCACCCGCGCGCGGCGCGTCGGCAGGGGCGCGCGCCAGCGCAGCGCGGCGAGCGCCACGCCGAGGGCCACGAGCAACAGCAACGCGATGTCGAGGAGGCGCGAGAGGGAGATCACGTCGCGGCGCGCCCTTGCGGCAGGGTGAGGAGCCTCCGGGCCCACCCGGCGCGGGTGACCAGCTTCGCGTCGACGAGCACGCGCATCACGAGCGCGGGCATGATGACGTAGTAGAGGATCTGCACGAGCACCACGCTGTAGTCGGCGCGAATGTACTGCGTGGCCTGCACCGAGATCATCACCATGAGCAGGTAGCGCCAGAGCACCGCCTGCCCGCCCGGGCCCGACATGCCCCAGCGCACCACGAGCCCGAAGGTGAGCCCCAGCACCGCCGCGAGGGCGATGACCCCCAGCGTGCCGCCCATGAGGTAGCCGTCGCCCACCATGGCGCCCGCGACGCCCGAGGCGTAGCGGCTGTAGCCGATGAGCTCGTTGCTGAGAAAGTCCGCCGTGCTGATGATGTGCATCTTCTGCGGCGCGAGCTGCGCGGGCAGGAGCTGGATGAACTGCTCGGCGAAGTACTCGACGCCCTTGTACTCCCGGCCGTGGTTCACGAGGAGGAGGCAGTAGGCCTCCTTGGTGAGCATGGCGGCGTCTTCGCTGCGGGCGGTCTCGGGCGCGGCGTCGATCTCGCGCATCGACGACTCGAAGCCCTCTTGAAAGCCCTCGTGCTGGTGCAGGCGGAAGAAGCCGTAGAAGTCGAACGCCTGGAGCCCCACGACCATGAGCGGCGCGAGGCGCCACCAGCGATAGGGGCCCGAGAGCCCGTCGGCGATCATCAGCGCGAGGAGGAACGGATAGATCGTGCCCGAGCGGCTGCCGCTGCCGAGGAGCAGCAGCACGGGCACCTGCGCGAAGATCGCGGCGACGCGGAGCCAGCGCTTCTGGGTCACGTAGCGCGCCACGAGCACGCCGTACCCCAGTCCCAGCGCCATCAGCGGGAGGTACCAGACCTTCGAGAGCACCTGCGTGAGGAGGTAGCCCGCGCCGCCCTCCGCGCGGGAGGCGAAGAGCGTGTCGGCCTCCTGCGCCACGGCCTCGCCGTAGCTCGCCGAGGGGAGGACGCTGCCCGTCGACGCGATGCGCCCCACGATCGTGCCCAGGTAGGGCCCGAGCCCCAGGAGGATGAACGGCAGCGCGCGCAGCGCCGGCTGCTCGTCGCGCGTGAAGATCGGCCGCGCCACGCTGCGCGGCGAGACGAGCAGGTAGACCGTGAAGAACGCGCCGATGAAGTAGCAGTGCTGGAGCTGCACCTCGGAGACGATCGACGCGTCGAGCACGATGGTCGTCGTGGACTCGAGGACCATCCGAAAGCCCTGGAGCCACGTGAACGCCGGCTTGATGAAGTAGTAGAACATCCAGCCGATCATCGAGAGGGCCGGGTTCGACAGGCGCAGCGTGCCCAGCGGGTCGCGGGCGATGAGCGCCACCACGGCCAGCGTCAGGATGATGATCTCGCCGAACACCGAGGGGAGGATGTCGGCGCGGCCGGGGATGGCGAGCTTCCACGCCCACGCGCACAGGCCCAGCCCGAGGAGCACCGCGCCCGCGATGAGCCTCCCCCGCTCGCGCAGGAAGCCCTGGTCCCGCTGCTCTTCGAAGGTCATGGGCGTCGCGATCGAGGCGGCGCCGCGCGCGGACGCCACGAGGGCACTGGGGGGCTTCACGGTCTCGTCGGTTGCGGTGCGCAGGGCGTGGATTCACCCCGCGGGCCCCCAACCCCTACCCCGTCGCGCCCGCGGGGTCCATCCCCCACGAGGGGAAGGTCATTCGCCGCAGACGCGCATCCGCGGCAGGGGGTGGTAGCTTGGTCGCTCATGGGCGCGCCGCACGGGTTTCTCCAGAGCCTCGCGTTGGTGCTCTGCGTCGCCGCGGTCACCACCGTGGTGTTCCAGCGCCTGCGCCAGCCCGTGGTGCTCGGGTACCTGCTCGCGGGGCTCCTCGTGGGGCCGCACCTGCCGATCCCCCTGGTGGCCGACGCCCGCGTGACGCGCGAGCTCGCCGAGCTCGGGGTGATCCTGCTGATGTTCTCGCTCGGGCTCGAGTTCAGCCTGCGCAAGCTCGCGCGCGTGGGCCTCGGCGCGGGCGTCACCGCCGTGATCGAGGTGAGCGCCATGGCCGCCCTGGGCTTCGCCGCGGGGCGCGCCCTCGGGTGGACCCCCCGCGAGGCCGTCTACACCGGCGCGCTCGTCGCGATCTCGAGCACCACCATCATCGCCAAGGCCTTCGAAGAGCGCCGCGTGGGCGGGCACCTGCGCGCGCTCGTCTTCAGCGTGCTCGTCGTCGAAGACCTCGTGGCCATCCTCGCGCTCGCGACCTTCACCGCGGCCTCGTCGGGGCGGCGCGTGTCGGCCGAGATGCTGGGGGTGACCGCGGGGCGCCTCGCGCTCTTCCTCGTCGCGCTTCTCGTCGCGGGGATGCTCCTCGTGCCGCGGGTGATCCGCGCGGTGGTGCGCCTCGGCAGGCCCGAGACCACCGTGGTGGCCTCGGTGGGCATCTGCTTCGCGACGGCCCTCGTGGCGCGGGCCTTCGGCTACTCGGTGGCGCTCGGGGCCTTCGTCGCGGGCTCGCTCGTGGCCGAGTCGGGCGAGGCCGAGGCGATCGAGCCGCTCGTGCGGCCCGTGCGCGACGTGTTCGCCGCCGTGTTCTTCGTCGCCGTGGGCATGCAGATCGACCCCTCGCTCGTGGTCGCGCACGCGGGGCCCATCGCCCTGCTCACCGCCGTGGTGATCGTCGGAAAGGTCCTCGGCGTGGGCCTCGGCGCCTTCCTCGGCGGCCACGGCGTGCGCACCTCGGTGCAGGCGGGCATGAGCCTCGCCCAGATCGGCGAGTTCTCGTTCCTCATCGCCTCGGTGGGCATCTCGCTCGGCGCCGTGGGGGAGTTCCTGCGCCCCGTGGCCGTGTCGGTGTCGGCCCTCACCACCCTGCTCACGCCGTGGCTGATCCGCGCCGCGGGGCCGGTGGCC
>JBDHVF010000058.1:0-18500 GCA_039809605.1 Polyangiales bacterium
GCGGTCGAACTCGCCCTCCCACCGCGAGACGACCACGGCGGCCACGCCGTTGCCGATGAAATTGGTGATGGCGCGCGCCTCGGACATGAAGCGGTCGACGCCGAGCAAGAGGGTGATGCCCGCGACGGGGATGCGCCCGGTGGACGCGAGCGTGGCGGCGAGGGTGATGAACCCGCCGCCCGTGACGGCCGCGGCGCCCTTCGACGTGACGAGCAGCACGGCGAGGATCGAGAGCTTCTCGCCGAGCGAGAGGTGCACGTCGGTGGCCTGGGCGACGAACATCGCGGCCATGGTGAGGTAGATCGACGTGCCGTCGAGGTTGAACGAGTAGCCCGTGGGGATGACCATGCCGACGACGGGGCGCGGGCAGCCGAGGGCCTCCATGCGGGCGATCATGCGGGGCAGCGCCGACTCGCTCGAGCTCGTGCCGAGCACGACGAGGATCTCTTCGGAGATGTACCGGAGGAACGCGGTGATGCGCAGGCCCGACGCCGCGCGGAGGATGGCGCCGAGCACCACGAGCACGAAGAGGGCGCTGGTGAGGTAGAACGCGGCCATGAGCCGCCCGAGGCTCACGAGCGTGTGCACGCCGTACTTGCCGACGGTGAAGCCCATGGCGCCGAAGGCCCCGACGGGCGCGACGCGCATCACGATGGCCACGACGCCGAAGAGGGCCTGGCCGAGGCGGTCGACCCACGCGACGAGCTCGCGCCCGCGCTCGCCCATCGCCGAGAGCGCGAAGCCGAAGAGCACCGAGAACACCAGCACCTGGAGGATCTCGCCCTTCGCGAAGGCCTCGACGATGTTGCCGGGGATCATGTTGAGCACGAACTCGCTGGTCTTGAGCTCGTGCGCGGCCCCCGCGTACGACTCGATGGCGCGCGCGTCGAGCGTGCGCGGGTCGGCGTGGATGCCCGCGCCGGGCTTGAGCGTCTCGACCACGACGAGGCCGATCGCGAGCGACGCGGTGGTGACCAGCTCGAAGTAGAGCAGCGCCTTGGCGCCCACGCGCCCGACCTTCTTCATGTCGCCCATGCCCGCGATGCCCACGACCACGGTCGCGAACACGATGGGCGCGATGAGCATGCGGATCAGCCGGATGAACCCGTCGCCGAGGGGGCGCAGCGACTCGCCCACGTGCGGGCGCAGGTGCCCGACCAGGGCCCCCAGCGCGATCGCGACGAGCACCTGGAGGTAGAGGCTGTGGTACCACCTGCGCGGGGCTTCCATGGGTGGCGCAACGATCGGTGAGGGGCGGGGCCCCGCGCAAGCGCCCCCGCGGCCGCTGCGAGAACTTCGTCTGAACGCCAGAAGCCCTGGAGCGAAGCGGTCTCGAACAAAAACAACAAGTGCGAAAGAAAAATCAAAAACATCCTTGACAGAGATGCGTCTCTACCGCAGAGTGCACTTCACCAGCGGCCCCGACGATCGGTCGGCGGCGCCACGGGCGGTCTCACCGCGCGGGGCGCGCGGCTTCTCGGCGGCGGGTAACCGATGGTAGGGTTGCATCGTCAGTCACAGTCCACCGCAGGCACGAACCGAAACACGACGCGCACCATGATGTTCCTCCTGGCCGATCTCAGCACCTCCGCTCTGCGCGACCGCGCGGCACGACCCTTCGCGGTCGCGGCCGTGGCCGTCGACGAGCAGGTGCGCGGCCATCAGGATCGTCGCCCCGAAACGTCGGGGAATCAGGGTCGCGTCGAGGGAGACAAGCCGCGGTGGGGCGGCGGAGCAGGACCATGAGGTGATCGAAGCCTCCACGGTCCGACGGTCTGAAGAAGGCCACGCTCCGCCCCTCCCAGGCAGAGCGTGGCCTTCGCGCTTTTTGGCCCCGACGGTCCGCGCGAAGGCGCAGGCGACAGCGACCCGGAGGCTCCGGGTGATGGGGACCGCTCCCCGAGGCGGCAACTCCTGAGAGGGGAGCGCCGAACGGCGGCAGCGGGCGACGACGAGCGAAGGGGCACACCGCCGATCGACGACCGGCGGGGCAGGGGAGTCATGCGCAATCAAACATAGAAGATTGCATAAAACAAAAAGACAAACGCATGAAACAAACGTGATTGATCGACGTACAAACAAAGTAGATCGACGCGGGTGGTAGAACAGACCGCGAAGATCGAGCGGATCCGGAACCTCGAGGGGCAGAGGCGGCGGCTCTTACCCGCCCACGTGAGGGTTCAAGTCCCTTCGGATCCACCAACCCGTCACGCGCCGAGCACGCGGCGGGGCGACGCCCGGAGGGGCGTCGCAGATAGCCCGATGGTCCAACGGCACGACAGCCAGCTCTGACCCGGTCGATCCTGGTTCGAATCCAGGTCGGGCTACCCCTTGCGGTGCGCACGCGAGAGCGTCGCGCCGCGCAGGTCTCTGACAACACGGTGATGTCGCGTCCGCGTCGCGCCCCCAGCGCGCCGCGGGCGCATGCAGAGAGCGTCCGCGCCGTCATGGTACGACGGCGGGACGGTACTGCGGGGTAGCTCAGCGGCAGAGCGGCCGGCTGTTAACCGGCGTCCGCGTGGGTTCGATCCCCACCCTCGCAGCTCAATGTCTCCTTCGCCCATCGAGGCTGTCGGTACAAACCGTCGGGCTACGAACCCGAAATGCGTGGTTCAACTCCACGGATGGGCGCCGCGGGAACACAGCGTTCCCGAACAATGCATCACCCCGGGAGGCTCCCCTCCCGCTCGCGGTGGTGCCATCGTGGCACGATCAGCATCGAGCCCTGTTTCACATACAGGGCGCACCGGGGGCGGCACCCGGGGCCACGACCAGGGGACGGCGTCGATCGCCGTCTCCGCTCAGCGTGTAGCTCAGCCAGAAGAGCGCCTGCTTCGGGAGCAGGAGGCCGCCGGGGCGGGTCCGGCCACGCTGACCATGATCGGGGCGGTAGTTCAACGGTAGAACGCCTGACTGTGGCCCAGGCAACATGGGTTCGATTCCCATCCGTCCCTCTAGAAAAGCACCTCTCGCACCGGGGAGGCCGAAGGGTGAGGCACCACCGTGACAAGGTGGCTGCACGGGGTTCGACTCCCCGTCCCGGTACCGCGATGGCCCTGTCGTCTAGTGGTCAAGATCCCAGGCTCTCAACCTGGGGATGTAGGGTTCGATTCCCACCAGGGTCGCCCTCGCGGGCGTGATGTAGCAGCAGCATGGCGGGGCCCCATCCCGCCCGCGCGGGTGCGAATCCCGCCGCCCGCACGAAGAGGCGCGGACGCACGGCGGCTCCTGATGAGCTGCCGCGCGCTCGCGCCCGTCTGGTCCCGTGGTTCAGTGGCTCAGAATGGCCGGTTGTCTCCCGGCAGACACGGGTTCGATTCCCGTCGGGACCGCCACGCTTCTCCCCTCATGGCCCTGTCGTCCAATGGCACAGGATCGCGGCTTTTCACCCCGCGGACACGGGTTCGATTCCCGTCAGGGCTACCACGTTGCGGACGTGATGTAACAGTAGCAGCAATGGAGTGCCACTCCGTTCGTGCGGGTGCGAATCCCGTCGTCCGCTCCAGATCCCTCCCTCGACCCTGTCTTCTAACGGCTCAGGAACACCGGCTCTCTACCGGGTAATACGGGTTCGATTCCCGTCAGGGTCGCCGTCTCTTCGCGGATGTGGTGTTCAACAGCAGCACCTCACAGTGCCATCGTGAGAGTTCGGGTGCAACTCCCGACGTCCGCACCGGAGAGCGCGCGCGGCGCCGTCCAGCACGTTGCGCGCATTCCATCTGGTCCCGTCGTTCAGCGGTTTAGGACAGCCGATTGTCGATCGGCCAACGCGGGTTCGATTCCCGTCGGGACCGCCGCCCTCTCCCCTTGCGGGCATGGTGTAGCAGCAGCACGCATGGCCTCCAACCATCCAGCGCGGGTGCGAATCCCGCTGTCCGCTCCTCATGACATCACCGCGTTGTCCCCACCGTCACCGCCCCCAATGCGTAGAGAGCGACGCGCCCGTTTCGTACGCGGGACAGTTCCGTGCAAGTCGGTATGGGGGCTCTACCCGAGCGCGCGCAGGCGGCGCGCGGCCTCCTCGAGCACGTCGTCGTCCTTGGCGAAGCAGAAGCGCAGCAGCGTCTCGCCCACCGGGTCGCGGTAGAAGCTCGCGCCCGACACAGAGGCGATCTTCACCCGCTCGAGCAGCGTGAAGGCCGCCTCGCGCGCCGTGGCGCACCCGAGGCGCCGCGCGTCGGCCAGCACGTAGTACGCCCCCGCGGGCACGTACGGCGTGAGCCCCGCGTCGGCCAGCGCGCCGCACAGGATGTCGCGCTTCCTCTGGTACGACTTCGAGAGGTCGCGGAAGTACTCGTCGGGCATCGCCAGGCCCTCGGCGCACGCGTGCTGCAAGGGCGTCGGCGCGCACACGTAGAGGAGGTCGTGCGCCACCGCGATGCGCCGCGCGGCCTCGGGCGGCGCGATCGCGTAGCCCACGCGCCAGCCCGTCACCGAGAAGGTCTTCGAACAGCCCGAGAGCGTCACCGTGCGCTCGCGCATGCCCGGGCGCGTCGCCAGCGGCACGTGCCGCGCCCCCTCGTACACGATGTGCTCGTAGATCTCGTCGGTGATCACCGCGAGGTCGCGCTCGGCCGCGAGCGAGGCGAGCGCGTCGAGCTCCGCGGGCGTCCACACCTTGCCGTGGGGGTTGCCCGGCGTGCACAGCACCACCGCGCGCGTGCGCCACGTCACCGCGCGCGCGAGGGCGTCGAAGTCGACCCCCCACGACGGAGGGCGCAGCGGCACGAGCACCGGCCGCATGCCGAGGGCCACCACCGTGTTGTAGTGGTAGCCGTAGTAGGGCTCGAACAGGATCACCTCGTCGCCCGGGTCGAAGAGCGCGAGCATCGACGCCGCGAAGCCCCCCGTGGCCCCGAGCGTCACCACCACCTCGCTCGCGGGGTCGACCGAGAGCCCGTAGTCGCGCTCGACGCGCCTCGCCACCGCCGACCGCAGCGCGGGGACTCCCTCGGGCGGCGCGTACACCGCCTTGCCCGCGTCGATCGCCGCGTGCGCGGCGGCCGCCACGCGCGGCGGCGTCGGCAGGTCGCACACGCCCTGCCCGAGGTTGATGCCCCCCACCGCGTCGCACGCGCGGGTCATCGCGCGAATGTCCGACACGGCCGCGTTCGCAAGGCGGGATCCGATGCGCATGGCGGCGGAGTGTAACGACAGCGCCCCCGCGGGATAAGTGGTCACATCGCCGCGCGAGGTGCTGGTAGCATCGACGACCGTGAGCGAACGAACGGCTCCTCTTCGCTGCGCAACGGCGCTCGTGTGGCCGCTGTGCGTTTCCCTGGTGGCCTGCGCGCCGAAGTACCTCGGCGTCGAGCGCCCGCCCGACGCCGCCACGTCGCCCTCGGTCACGCCCGACGCCGCGGGCTCGAAGGACGCGAGCGCCGCGACGCCCGACCTCGCGCCCCCGCCCGACGCGCCCTCGGACGACACCTACGTCGACGTGCCCATCGTGGTCGACCCCGACCAGCCGCTCGCCGACGCGCCCCCGCCGCCCATGGACGCGCGCCCCTCGGACGCGCCCTCGGGGCCGCTGCCGAACCTCATCCCCGTGATCTCGAACCCGCAGATCCAGGAGCGCACCTTCGCCGCGGGCTCGTGCGAGGTGATGGAGGGCTGCACCGTGGCGGGCAACCGCCGCCTGCTGCGCTTCGACCTCTCGACGCCCAACCTCGGGCCCGGCGACCTCTACCTCGGCGCGCCCACCATGGCCGGCAGGCCCGCGACGATGTTCGAGTACGGCACCTGCCACATGCACTGGCACCTGCGCGGCTACGCCGACTACCGCCTGGTCGACATGGCCGGGCGCGAGGTGGGCCGCGGCCACAAGCAGTCGTTCTGCCTGCTCGACTCGGGGCGCTACATGGGTATGGGCGCCGACCTCCCCGCGGCCATGCGGTACAACTGCGGCAACCAGGGCATCCACGCGGGGTGGATGGACGTCTACGGCCGCAGCCTCGACTGCCAGTACATCGACATCACGGGCGTCGCGCCGGGGCGCTACCGCATCCGCGCGCAGATCAACGTCGAGCGCGTGGTGACCGAGAACAACTACGGCGACAACGAGAGCTTCTACACGATCGACATCCCGCCGCCGCCGGGCTCCGACGCGGGCGCGGGCGACGGGGGCGTGTCGCTCGACCCCACGCTCGCGTGCCCCGACGCGACGCAGGGGCTCAACCGCAGCTGCGGCTGGCAGGTCGAGGGCCCTGCCCGCGCGTGCACGCCCGGCGCGCGCGTCGAGGTCGGGTGCAACCAGGGCTGCATGCCCGCGCTCGGCGCCTGCGCGGGCGACCCGATGATCCGCATCTGCCCCGGCGCGACGCCCTGCCAGGACCTCACGGCCATCGCGTCGAACGACGACTCGTGCCCCGGCGACGGAGGCCCCACGCGCCTCTGCTCGCTCGTGAGCTTCACGTGCCCGTCGTCGGGGCGCTACACGATCCTCACCGGCGCCTACCGCGCCGGCGGAGCGTACGAGTGCCACCTCGACGTGCGCTGACCGCCGCCCTCGCGCTCGCCGCCTGCGCGTCTCCTCCGCCGCCCCCGCGCGACGCCGCGGCCGACGTCGCCGACGTCGCGCTGCCCAACCTCACCGCGACGGTGCGCTTCCCCCTCGTGCAGGAGCGCGTGTTCACCGCGGCCTCGTGCGACGTGCTCGAGGGCTGCACCGTGCCCGGCCGGCGGCGCCTGATGCGCTTCGACCTCTCGGTGACCAACGCGGGCGAGGCCGACCTCGCGCTCGGCGCGCCCACGGTCGACGGCCGCGTGCGCGACGGCTTCGAATGGGGCGCGTGCCACGGGCACTACCACCTCGTGGGCTTCGCCGACTTTCAGCTCGTGACCGTCGACGGCCGCGTCGTCGCGCGCGGGCACAAGCAGTCGTTCTGCCTCGAAGACACCGACCGCGCGAGCGGCCGCGGCGTGCCGCTGCCCGACGTCGAGCGCTTCACCTGCGGGCGGCAGGGCATTCACGCGGGGTGGTTCGACACCTACGACCGCAGCGTCGGGTGCCAGTACGTCGACATCACCGACGTGCCGCCGGGGCGCTACCGCGTGCGGGCCACGGTGAACCCCATGCGGCGCATCGTCGAGTCGCGCTATGACGACAACGTGGGCGAGCTCGACGTCGAGGTCACGCCGCCGACGCCCGACGCGGGCGTCGACGCGGCCGTCGACGGGGGCGCGGTCGACCCCACGCGCCCCTGCGCCACGAGCGAGCAGGGCCAGCACCGCGACTGCGGCTGGGAGGCCGAGTCCGCGGCGAGACGTTGCGCGCCCGGCGCGGCCGTGACCGTGGCGTGCGACGCCGCGTGCGGCCCGCCGCTCGGGGCCTGCGCGGGCGACACGATGATCCGCGTGTGCGGGGCTGAGGCGCCCTGCGACGACCGCGGCGCGCTCGCGGCCAACGACGACGCGTGCGCGGCCGACGGCGCGCGAAACCCCTGCTCGCGCGTGAGCTTCACGTGCCCCGCGTCGGGCGCGTACCGCGTGCTCACGGGCGCGTACCGCGCGGGCGACGACTACACCTGCCGCGTCGAGGCGCGGTAGAGCATCGGACCGTACGACCATGACCATGCGCGTCGGGCAGATCGTCTTCTTCGTCGTGGTGCTCTCGCTCATCACCTGGGGCATGCACCACTACCTCTGGCTCAGGCTCGTGCGCGACCCCGCGTGGCCCGCGAGCTGGGCGCGCCTCGGCACCGGCGCCCTCGCCGCCGCAGGCGCCGGCGTGCCCCTCGGCATGCTGCTCAACCGCTCGCTGCCGCGCGCGGTGATGACCCCCGTGGCGTGGGCCGTGTTCACGTGGATGGGCCTGGCCTTCCTCCTCCTGCTGGGCTTCGTGGCGACCGACGCGGCGCGCGCGCTCATGGCCGCGTTCGCGGGCCCGCAGGACCCCGACCGTCGGCGGCTCATGGCGCGCGTGGTCGCGGCCTCGGTGAGCGCGGGCTCGGCCCTCACGGGCGCCTTCGCCGTGCGCCGCGCGCTCGCGCCGTGGACGGTTCGCACCGTGCGCGTGCGCGTCGCGAACCTGCCCGAAGCCCTGCGGGGCATGACCATCGTGCAGGTCACCGACGTGCACGTCGGTCCCACGATCGGCCACGATTTCATCGCCTCGATGGTGCGCGCGGTGAACGCGCTCTCGCCCGACGTGGTGGCGATCACGGGTGACCTCGTCGACGGCACCGTCGAGGAGCTCGGCGCCCACGTGGCCCCCATCGCGGGCCTGCGCGCGCGGCGCGGGGTGTTCTTCGTCACGGGCAACCACGAGTACTACTCGGGCGTCGACGCGTGGGTGCGCGAGCTCGGGCGCCTGGGCGTGCGCGTGCTCGACAACGAGCGCGTGTCGCTCGGCGACGGCGACGACGCCATCGACCTCGCGGGCGTCAACGACTGGAGCGCGAAGCGCTTCGACCGCTACAAGCCCGACCTCGCCAAGGCCCTCGAGGGCCGCGACCCGGCGCGCCCCGTGGTGCTGCTCGCGCACCAGCCCAAGCACGTTCATCAAGCCGCGGAGAGGGGCGTGAGCCTGGTGCTCTCGGGGCACACGCACGGCGGGCAGATCTGGCCCTGGTCGAAGCTCGTCGAGCTCGACCAGCCGTACCTCGCGGGGCTCCACCGCGAGCGCGACACGCAGATCTACGTGAGCGAGGGCACCGGGTACTGGGGGCCCCCCATGCGCATCGGCACGTCGCCCGAGATCACCCGCGTGGTGCTCGAGCGGGCGTGACTACATCGGCACGACGGGCAGGTGGCGCTGGAGCGAGGCGCTGCCCGTCTCGTCCGCGAGGGCCTCGATCTCGGCGACGCGGCGCGCCTGGAGCGCGGGGTCGACGGCGTGGCGCTCGGCGGCGCCCTCCTTCACGGGCATGAAGCTCATGGCGTGCTCGGTGAGCGCGGTGATCGTGAGGCTCGGGTTCACGCCGAGGTTCGCGGGGATCATCGACCCGTCGCACACGTAGAGCCCGGGGTGGCCGAACACCTCGTTGCGATCGTCGATCACGCCCTCGGCGGGCGAGCGCGCGATGGACGCGCCGCCGAGGATGTGCGCGGTGGTGGGGGTGTCGAAGAGGGCCTCCATGATCGACGAGTGGGCGACGCCGCCGACCCTCTTCGCGAAGGCGCGCGCGACCTCGTTGGCGACGGGGATGTACGAGGGGTTGGCCTCGCCCGCGCCGCGGTCGGTGTCGATGTCGCGCCGCCAGAGCGTGCGCCACGAGCGGCGCAGGCGCAGCGAGAGCGAGTTGTCGAGCGTCTGCATCACGAGCAGAAAGACCCCGCGCTTCGCGCGCCCGAAGGGCCACAGGCCCATGGCCCACGTCGCCGGGTGGCGCGCGAGGTTGCCGAGCCAGCGAGACCAGCGGGGCGCGCCGGGGCCTCCGTCGGTGAGCAGCGTGGTGAGGGGCTGGAGCGCGTCGCTGCCCTCGCTGTAGCGCACGACCTCGACGTGGGTCTTGTCGTCGGGGTGCATCGACGACGTGATCGCGACGCCCTTCGCCCAGCTCTCGGCGCGCTTCGGCGCCGTCACGCCGAGGATCGCCTCGCTGTTGGTTCGCACCGTGCGCCCGACGGCGTCGGAGACGTGGGGGAGCGACCCCCGCGCCTTCGCCTCGAGCAGGATCTTCACCGTGCCGAGCACGCCGGCCGAGAGCACGACCTTCTGCGCCGTGGTGACCTGCCGGTCGCGCGCGAGCCACGCGCCGGTGCGCTCGTGCGTGACGGCGTAGCCCCCGCCGGGCAGCGCGCGCACGTCGACGACGGTGCGCATGGGGACGACCTTCGCGCCGAGCTTCTCGGCGAAGTAGAGGTAGTTGCGGTCGAGGGTGTTCTTGGCGCCGAAGCGGCAGCCGACCATGCACCCGCCGCAGTAGTTGCAACCCGAGCGCTCGGGCCCCGCGCCGCCGAAGTAGGGGTCGGGCACGGCCTCGCCGGGCTTGCCGAAGAAGACCCCGACGGGGGTTCGCACGAAGGTGTCGCCGCGGCCCATGCCGTCGGCGATGTCGCGCAGCACGCGGTCGGGCTCGCCCTCGAAGGCGTTCTGCGTGGCGCCGAGCATGAACTGGGCGACGCGGTAGTGGGGGGCGAGGGCGGCCTTCCAGTCGCGCATCGACGACCACTGGGGCGCGGAGAAGAACGCGTCGGGCGGCACGTAGAGCGTGTTGGCGTACACGAGCGAGCCGCCGCCCACGCCCGCGCCCGAGAGCACGAACACGTCGGAGAGGAAGGACAGGCGCAGGATGCCGAAGCACCGCAGGGCCGGAATCCAGAGGGATTTTCGAACGTCCCAGTTGGTCTTCGGAAAGTCGTCGGTGCGCCAGCGGCGCCCGCGCTCGAGCACGCAGACGTCGTAGCCCTTCTCGGCGAGGCGCAGCGCAGACACCGAGCCGCCGAAGCCCGAGCCGACGATCAGCACGTCATGGTCGAAGGCGCCGCTCACGCGGGGGAGTGTGGCACGAGCTACAGGGCCAGGGCCCGGAAGTAGAGCACCGTGGCGATCTTGGCGTCGAACGAGCGGGGGCGCCCCGCGGCCGCGGGCACGCGGATGCCCACCTTGAAGCTGCCCTGCACGAGGTCGGTGTTGATGGGGGCGAGGGTGTCGCGCGTGGCGGTGATGGCCACCTCGACGGGGCCGGCGCCCGTGGGCTGCGCGACCGAGCCGATGTTCACCGTGGTGGTCGAGTTCGCGAGGTAGAGCGTGAGGGGCCCGCCGAGGAACTGCTCGAACGACGTGACGCCCGTGGCGTCGCGGCCGAGCGTGAGGGTCGCGCGGTCGACGAGCACCGCCGCGGGCTGGCGCCCGAGCACCGAGCGCGCGGTCGCGAGGAACATCCCGTAGGGGTTGCCCGACTCCGTGTTCACCGACTTGTCGCTGTCGAAGGCGTTGTTGTGCACGTCGCCGTCCTTGAACTTGTCGACGTTGATCGAGACGGGCCCCGAGTAGTTCACCGTGTTGGCGCCGTTCGAATCGTCGCCGCCGCAGCCCATCGCCGCCGCCGTCAGCGCCGCTGCCACGAAGCACCTGAAGCTCTGGGTCATGCATTTCCTCCGTTGCGAAGCCCGATCGCGTCGAGCGTGATCGCCGATCGCGACAGGCTCAACGGCGCGTTTCACCGCGAGCTTCAACGGGTGGAGAGACATTCATCCGCTGCGCAGGGGGTTGCGCAGCGGGCGCCGGTCAGCGCGCGAGGGTGATGAGAAAGACCTGGCCGTTGCCGCCGGCGCTCTCGTCGGCGACGGACCACACGTCGGCCATGCGCGCGCGGTGCAGGCCGAGCGGGGTAGACATCCCCTCGGAGAGCGACGCGGGCGACACGATGCGGCCATCTCCCGCCACGATGGTGAGAAGCCCGTCGCCCGTCTCGGGGATGCGCCCCGAGATGATCGCCCTGCGCGCGTCGGTGGCGAGCGCGGCGCCCGCGGGGAAGTTGGCCACGAGGCCCGTCGCGACGTTGGTGAAGGTCGGCACGCCGAGGATGGCCGCGGTGCCCGAGGTGGGCCCGTCGCGGCGCGCGTCGAAGAGCACGATGTAGCCCATGGCGTCTTGCGAGACGCCCGACGGGTCGACGAGGTTGGTGGTGATCACCGAGCTCGTGGCGCCCGCGCGGGGCATGCGGAAGAGCGCGTGCACGAGGCCCTCGGTCGTGCGCTGCTGTCCGACGACCAGCAGGTCGTTGCCGTCGGCGCTGACGGTGAGGGCCACGGGGTGCACCACGTCGGAGCTCGTGGTGAGGCGCGTGAGCATGCCGCCCGTGGAGGGCACCGAGAAGATGGCGCCGGTGCCGGCCTCGTCGGCGCGGTCGGCCGAGAGGTCGGCCACGTAGAGCGTGCCGTCGTTGGTGGCGAGCGCGATGCCCACGGGGTAGTCGAGGTCGGCGCTCGACGCGACGAGCGTGGGCGCGACGGGCGGGGCGCCGACGGCGGGCACCGTCGCGCGGAACACGCCGGGCTCGCCCATCGCCGTGAAGGCCGTGAAGTACACCTCGGTGCCCATCGCGTTGGGGATCGCGTCGATGGGGTGCGTGCAAACGCTGCCGCAGTCGACCACCGCGCGCGTCGTGGTCATCGGCAGCGGCGGCACGTCGGGCACGTCGGCGGCGTCGGCCGCGTCCGAGGCGTCGGAGCCGTCCTCGACGTCGGCCGCGTCCGCGGCGTCCATCACGTCGGCGGCGTCGGCCGCGTCTTCGACGTCGGTCACGTCTTCGGCGTCGGCGATGTCGTCGGGCGCGATGTCGGTCGCCGCGTCGCCGCGGCCCACGATCGACGTACCGCTGCACGCCGCGAGGGTCGCCGCGAGCGCGCCGGCCACGACGAAGAGCCACCGCGTCGAAGAGGGGGCGATCGGAGAAGTCATGCTGTGATATTCCCGCAAAGGCGGGCGCGGCGTCGACGGCAAAGAGACGCGCCGCGAGGGGCGTCGGGGGAGTCTACAGAAGCGCTCCCCGGAGCACGACGCTGGCGACCGAGAAGTAGATGACCAGCCCCGACACGTCGACCAGCGTGGCGACGAAGGGCGCCGACGCGCTCGCGGGGTCGAAGCCCAGGCGCCGGATGAGCAGCGGGAGCATCGCGCCCGAGAGCGTTCCCCAGAGCACCACGCCCACGAGGCTCAGGGCCACGGTGAGGGCCACGGCGAGGTAGTGCGGGCCGTAGGTGTGAAAGATCGCCTGCCACGCGAGGATGCGCAGCATGCCGAGCGCCGCGAGCACCGCGCCCAGGGCCAGGCCCGCCGCGGCCTCGCGCCGCACGATGCGGGCCCAGTCGCGCAGCCTCACCTCGCCGAGCGCCATGGCGCGGATCACCAGCGTGGTGGCCTGCGAGCCCGAGTTGCCGCCCGACGAGATGATGAGCGGGACGAAGAGCGCGAGCACCACGGCGCGGGCGATCTCGTCTTCGAAGCGCCCCATGGCCGTGGCCGTGAGCATCTCGCCGAGAAAGAGCGCCGAGAGCCAGCCCGCGCGCTTCTTCACCATCGCGAGAAAGCCCGTGTCGAGGTAGGGCGTGTCGAGGGCCTCCATGCCGCCGATGCGCTGGATGTCTTCGGTGGCCTCCTCGCGCACCACGTCGACGATGTCGTCGACGGTCACGATGCCCTTCATGCGCCCTTCGGCGTCGACCACGGGCACGGCCTGCAGGTCGTGCTGCGCGATCACGCGGGCGACCTCGCTCTGGTCCATCGTGTCGGGCACCGTCACGGGCTGCCTGCGCATCACGTCGGCGACGGTCTTGCCGTCGGCCGCGGAGAACAGGTCGCGGAACGACGCCACCCCGCAGGGCCGCTGGTCGGGCGTGAGCACGTACGCGTAGTAGATCGTCTCGAGCTGCTCGCGCGCCTGGCGACGGAGGTAGCGCACGGCCTCGTCGACGGTCATCTCGGGGCGCAGCCGCGCGAAGCGGGGGCTCATGAGCCCGCCCGCGGCGTCCTCGGCGTACGCGAGCAGGGCCGCGACCTCGCGGCGCGTGGTCTCGTCGAGGTGCTCGAGCGCGCGGGCGCGCTCGTCGGGCTCCATGAGCTGCAGCGCGTCGGCCACGTCGTCGGGCGCGAGCAGCCGCAGCCACAGGCGCCGCTCGGCCTCGGGCATCGCCCGCAGCATCGCCACCTGCGACGGCGTGTCGAGCTCGAGGAAGAAGTCGTCGACCTCGGCGCGGTCGAGCGCGTGAAAGCCTTCGAGGCGCTCCTCGGGCGAGAGCACGTGCCACGCGTCGCGCAGGTCGTCGGCCGTGGGGGCGGCCTCGCTCACGGCGCACCGCTCCCATGCACGGAGAGCGCGCGGGGCGTGTAACGGTGATTGCGCATGGTTCGCGATGATGCGCCCGATGGTCCCGCGGGGGGAATCCCCTCCTCACGCGGCGGCCCCTCGCCGGCGGGCGGCGGGGCGCGGCGCCTCGCCAACGCCTTTCGCGCGAGCGCATCCCGCGCGCGCGGCTTCGTGATATCTCCCTCCGCGATGAAGCACACGAGCGCCATGGCCCTGTGCTCGCTCGTGGCGTGTCACCGCGACGGGCGCGCGACGCACGGCGAGGTGGAGCCCGAGTCCGCGCGTCGCCGGGGTGACGCGATCGAGGTGCCCGCGTCGTCTCCGCTGCGCGCGCGCCTCGCGGTGGAGCCCGTGGGCGTCGAGTCGGTGCGCCGCACGCTCGAGGCGCCCGCGCAGGCCGAGGCCGACCCGGCGCGCATGGCCCGCATCGCGCCTCCGATGCCCGGCCGCGTGGTGCAGCTCTTCGTGCGCTTCGGCGACACGGTGTCGTCGGGGCAGGCGCTGCTCACGCTCGACTCGCCCGACCTCGTGACGGCGCAGGCCGACTACCTGCGCGCGCGCAGCGCCCTCGCGCAGGCCGAGCGCACCCTCGCGCGCCAGCAGGACCTGGCCGCCCACGGCATCGGCGCGCAGCGCGAGGTCGAGACGGCCACCACCGACCGCGACCTCGCGCGCAGCGAGCTCGAGCGCGCGACCCTGCGCCTGCGGCTGCTGGGCGTGGATCCCTCGGCCATCGGGCGGCCCCTCACGGTGCGATCTCCCATCGCGGGGCGCGTCGTCGAGTTCGGCGTGGCGCCCGGCGAGTTTCGCAACGACCCCGCGCAGTCGATGATGACCGTCGCCGACCTGTCGACGGTGTGGGTCACCGCCGACGTGCAGGAGAAGGACATCCGCCGCGTGCGCGTCGACGAGGACGCCTGCGCGGTCTTCGCCGCGTGGCCGGGCGAGTGCTTCCGCGGGCGCGTGCTCTTCGTGGGCGACCTGCTCGACCCGACCACGCGCACCATCAAGGTCCGCGTCGCGCTCGACAACGCCGACCGGAGGCTGCGCCCGGGGATGTTCGCCTCGGTGACCTTCACCGAGACCGCGGCGCCCGAGGTGGTGGTGCCCACGACGGGCATCGTGCTCCTCGGCGACGCGAGCTACGTGTTCGTCGAGACGTCGCCGTGGGTCTTTCAGCGGCGGCGCGTGACGCCGGGCGCGCCCCTCGGCGACCGCACGGCCATCACCGACGGCCTGCGCGCGGGCGAGCGCGTGGTGACGCGCAACGCGGTGCTGCTCCAGTGATCGACCGCGTCGTCTCGGGCGCGCTCGCGCAGCGGTGGCTCGTGCTCGCGGTCTTCGCGCTCGTGGCCCTCTTCGGCTACGCATCGTGGAAGGAGCTCTCGGTCGAGGCCTACCCCGACATCGCCGACACGACCGCGCAGGTGATCACCCAGTACCCCGGCCACGCGGCCGAGGAGGTCGAGGAGCAGGTCACCATCCCCATCGAGCGCGACCTGCACGGCACGCCGGGGCTCATGGTGATGCGCTCGCGCAGCACCTTCGGCCTGTCGCTCATCACCCTGGTCTTCGCCGACGGGGTCGACGACTACTTCGCGCGCCAGCGCGTGCGCGAGCGCCTCGCGGCCGTGAGCCTGCCGCCCGGCGCCGAGCCCGACCTCGACCCGCTCACCTCGCCCATCGGAGAGATCTTTCGCTACACGCTCCGCTCGCCCGTGCGCGACCAGCGCGAGCTGCGGGAGCTGCAGCGCTGGGTGGTGGTGCCCGCGCTCAAGAGCGTGCCCGGCATCGCCGACGTGACCAACTTCGGCGGCGAGACCACGCAGTTCCAGCTCCTGCTCGACCCCAACCGCCTCGCCCAGTACCACGTCTCGCTGCGCCAGGTCGTCGAGGCCGTCGAGCGCAACAACACCAACGCGGGCGGGAGCATCATGGTGCGCGGCGACCAGGGCTTCGTCATCCGCGGCCTGGGGCTCATCCGCAACCTCGACGACCTCGGGCGCATCGTGGTCACCCAGGAGCACGGCACGCCCGTGTACGTGCGCGACCTCGGCGCCCTGCAGCTCGGCGCGCTGGCCCGCAACGGCGTGCTCGGCGTCGACGACGACCCCGACGGCGTGTCGGGCATCGCGCTCCTGCTCCGCGGGCAGAACCCCTCGCGCGTGCTCGACGCGCTGCACGAGCGCGTGCGCGCGCTCAACCACGGGGGCCTCCCCCCCGACGTGCGCGTCGTGCCCTACCTCGACCGCACCGACCTCGTGTCGACCACGCTCCGCACCGTGTCGCACACCATGCTCGAGGGCGTCGGGCTCGTGTGCCTCGTGCTGCTCTTGTTCCTCGGGTCGGCGCGCGCGGCGCTCATCGTGTCGACGGCCATCCCCCTGTCGATCCTCATCGCGTTCATCCTCATGCGGTTCACCGACATCCCGGCGAACCTGCTCTCGCTCGGCGCCATCGACTTCGGGGTCATCGTCGACGGGGCCATCGTGCTCATGGAGGTGGTGCTCCGAAAGCGCGAGGAGCGCCCCGACGCGCCCCTCACCGAGGAGGACGCCCGCGGCGCCGCGCTCTCGGTCGCGCGGCCGATGTTCTTCGCCACGGCCATCATCATCACGGCGTACCTGCCGCTCTTCGCGTTTCAGCGCGTCGAGAAGAAGCTCTTCTCGCCCATGGCCTACACCGTGGGCTACGCCCTCTTCGGCGCCGTGCTCGTCGCGCTCACGCTCGTGCCCGGCATGGCCCTGGCGGCCTTCGGCAAGCCCGCGAAGGTCTTTCACAACCCCGCGCTCGTCGCGGCCGAGAGGCTCTACCGCCGCGTGATCGACTTCGCGCTCCGAAGGCCCATGAGAGTGCTCGGCCCCGCGCTCGGCGCCGCGGCCCTCGCCGTGCTGCTCTCGATCGCCATCGGAAAGGAGTTCCTCCCCGAGCTCGACGAGGGGAGCATCTGGCTCCAGGTGCAGCTCCCGCCGGGGCTGTCGCTCGCGAAGGGGGCGAGCATGGCCGACGAGATCCGCGGCGCGCTGCGGGAGTACCCCCAGGTGACGCACGTGGTGACGCAGCTCGGTCGCAACGACGACGGCACCGACCCGTGGACCCCGTCGCACATCGAGTGCTCGGTGGGCCTGCGCCCCTACGCCACGTGGCCCGCGGGCCTCGACAAGCACGGGCTCATCGACCGCATGAGCGCGCGGCTGCGACGCATCCCGGGGCTCGTCTTCGGCTTCTCGCAGCCCATGATCGACGGGGTCAACGACAAGATCGCGGGCGCCCACAGCGAGCTCGTGGTCAAGGTCTTCGGCGACGACCTCGACGACCTGCGGAGGGTCGGCGCCGAGGTGGTCTCGACGCTTCAATCCGTGCGCGGCTCGGCCGACGTGGCGATCGATCAGGAGCCCCCGCTGCCGCAGCTACGCATCATGGTCGATCGCGAGGCCACGGCGCGTTACGGCATCGGCATGGCCGACATCGCCGACCTCATCGAGATCGGCATCGGGGGCCGCGCGGTGGCCGAGGTGTTCCGAGGCGAGCGGCGCTACGACGTGGCCGTGCGCTTCGTCGAGGGCGCGCGGCAGAGCCCCGAGGCCATCGGCAACCTCGCGCTCACGGCGCCGTCGGGCGCGCGCATCCCGCTCTCGCAGGTGGCGCGCATCGAGCTGCGCGCGGGCGAGAGCACCATCACCCGCGAGGCCGGGCGGCGCCACCTCACCGTGAAGCTCAACCTCCGCGGCAGGGACCTGTCGTCGTTTCTCGCCGAGGCGCGGGCGCGCATCGAGCGCGGCGTGCGCTTCGACCCGCAGCGGGTGAGCCTCGTGTGGGGCGGGCAGTTCGAGAACCAGCAGCGCGCCCAGAAGCGCCTCTCGGTGATCCTGCCGGGCGTGCTGGCGCTGATCTTTCTGCTCCTCTACGCGGCCTTCGGCACGCTGCGCCACGCGGCGATGATCCTCGTGATGGTGCCGCTCGCCCTGCTCGGCGGCATGGTCGCGCTGCACCTTCGGGGCATGACCCTCAACGTGTCGAGCGCCGTGGGCTTCATCGCCCTCTTCGGCGTCTCGGTGCAAGACGCCGTGCTCATGCTCTCGACCCTGCGCCGCGCGCAGGCCACCCACGACGACCTCGACGAGGCCGTGCGCCAGGGCGCGCGCGAGCGCCTGCGCCCGGTGCTCATGACCGCCACCGTGGCCACGCTCGGCATGCTCCCCGCGGCGCTCGCGCGGGGCATCGGCTCCGACGTGCAGCGGCCGCTCGCGACCGTGGTGGTGGGCGGCCTCGCCGTCGCGCCGGTCGTCACGCTGGTGGTGCTCCCCGCGCTCTTTCTCGCGGTCGAGCGCCGCGCCGCGCGGAGGGCCTCGTGAGGGCCCTGGCGCTCTCGGCCCTGCTGATGGCGTCGGGCGCCGCGGCGCAGCCCGCGCCCACGCAGCCGCCCCCCGACGTGCGCGCGTGGACCTTTCGCGCGTACCTCGAGCGCGTCTCGCGGGCCAACCTCGACCTGCTCGCGCGCCGCATGGACGTCCCCGTCGCCGAGGCGCAGGTCTCGGTCGCGCGCGTCGTGCCCGACCCGGTGCTCACCGCGGGCCTCGGCACCTGGGACCCGTCGGGGCAGGTGATGCCCCCGGCCACGACGCTCTCGCTCTCGTGGCCCATCGAGCTCGGCGGGCGGCGTGGCGCGCGCGTGGCCGCGGCCGAGGCCGCCCGCGAGGTGACGCGCGCGCAGCTCGACGACGCGGTGCGGGCGCTGCGCGCCGA
>JBDHVF010000059.1:0-18498 GCA_039809605.1 Polyangiales bacterium
GTCGTCGCCGGCCGCGTTGGCCGCGGGCGTCGCCAGGAGCTCCTGCACGCCCGACGCGACCGTCGCGGGAGACACCGCCTCCTCGCGGCCATTTTCGGTGGTGTGGCCCTCGGTCAAACGCGGAGTCTCTCGTGCGCGAGGCATTCTCTCTCTCGAACACCGTAGACCGCGCAGCGGCCGAGCCGCAAGCGCGCGCGGCAGAAGTCGCAATCCGTCAACCGAGGTCGAGGGCCATCACCAGCGCGTCTTCGCCGTCGTCGTAGTAGCCGCTGCGCCGCGAGAGCGCGACGAACCCCAGCGCGCGGTAGAGCGCGACGGCGCCCGCGTTCGACGGCCTCACCTCGAGCAGCGCGCGCACGGCGCCCTCGGCGCGCGCCTCGGCGAAGACGCGCTCGAGCAGGGCCCGCGCGTGGCCCTGGCGCCGCGCGTCGGGCCTCGTCGCCACCTGGATCACCTCGACCTCGTCGGCCACGCGCCACGCGGTGACGTACGCGACGGGGCCGCGCGACGGGTGCTCGGCGACGTGCACGCGGGCCCACGAGCGCGCGAGCTCGTCGGCCATGCCCGCGGGGTCGACCGAGGCGCCGAAGGCCTCTCGCTCGATCTCGCGCAGGGCGTCGAGCTCGGCGGCCGCGGCGCGGCGCAGGCGCGTCACGGCGCGACCGCGGCGGGCTCGAGGCGGCGCGTGCGCACGCGGCTCCCGAGGCCGCGGAGGTACTGGCGCAGCGCGCGCGGCAGGGCCTCGCGCACCATGCGGTCGAAGAGGGCAGGGCGCGCGGCGGCGAAGCTCTCGGGCGTGTGCGCGGGGTCGCGGCGGCGCTCGTCGTCGAAGCGCGCGCGCAGGTCTTCGACCGTGGGCTCGATGAGCCTGGGGTAGCGCTGCTTGAGGTAGCTCTCGGCCACGGCCCTGCGGCGCAGGAGCGCGTCGAACTCCGCGGGCGAGGCGCCCGTGGCCGAGAGGAGCTCCTGGAGCCCCGCGTCGCCGCCGATGCGCGAGAGCACGTGCTCGCGGTGGCTCGCCACGTCGGCGGGGTCGGCGTCGCCCGCGGCGGCGCGCTCGGCCTCGCGCACCACCAGCACCTCGGCGCAGAGCTGCTCGAGGATGGGCGCCGACACGGTGGCCGGGTCGACCGTGACGTGCAGCGCGTCGGGCGCGTTGCGCATGCGGAGCTCGGTGCGCAGGAGCAGCACGAAATCGCTCCGGAGCACGAAGCGCGGGGCGACGTCGCCCTCGGTCTCGAGCGCGGCGACGGCGTAGTCGAGCGTGACCTCGGCGCGCGGCTGCACCCCCGCCGCCTGGGCGGCCACGAGCCACAGGGCGAGCGCGAGGGCGCCCGGCGGGGTCATCGGTCGTCGCGGTCGTAGGCGCCGCCGAGGGCGTCGACGTTGCCGGCGAGGGTGGTGACCTCGCCCCTGCCGCCGCCCCGCTCGCGCAGCCACTCGAGGAAGGCGATGGCGGTCTCGATCTCGCGCGAGGGCACGAGGTCGGCGGCCTCGCGGAGACGTCGCCGGAGGCCCTCGATGCCCATGCGCGCGCGGCGCAGCGTGGCGACGGCCTCGTCGTCGCCCTCGGTCTCGGGGGCCTCGTTGGCGGGCGGCGTCCACACGGGGCGCGCGACGGCCTCGATGTTGTGCGCCTCGAGCCAGGCCTCCATGCACGACCGCAGGCGCTCGGTGCGGAACTGGAACCACCGCTCGCGGTCGGCGGGGAAGCTCATGAGCACGTCTTTGAAGCGCCGGAACGCGCCCTTGCCGTCGATGGCCGCGACGAGGCGCGAGCGCAGCTCGGACTCCTGCACCGTGGCGATGAAGCGCTCCATCCAGCGGTATTGCTCGCGCGACGACACCGGGTCGACGCGCAGGTAGCTCGTGTCGCTGGCGATGCGCTGGTGCATCGCGGGGTCGGCCACGCCGTCGACCACGCGCAGCACCTCGCCCGTCGTCAGGTGGAGGTACGAGTGCACCTCGGGGGCGTTGTTCTCGAACGCGTCCTCGAGGGCCTCCCACGAGATCTCGAGGTGCTGCCGGGGTTTCTCTTCGTCTGCCATGGCGCTCTCAATCCCCTCTGTCACTTCTGCAACGCCCGCGCGACCGCCGCGCGCCACCGCCCCCGCAGGGCGTCGACCCGCGCGCGCTCGGCCTCGGGACGGAACACCCTCTCGACCGCGAGGGCCCCGAGCACCTCGTCGCGCGACGCTACCAGCCCCGCGCCCAGCGCCGCAAGCATGCCCGCGCCGAGCGCCGTGGTCTCGACCACGCTCGGCCGCACCACCTCGGTCGCCGCGACGTCGGCCTGGATCTGCAGGAGCAGGTCGTTGGCCGACGCGCCGCCGTCGACGCGCATCGACGCGATGGGCGCGCCCGCGTCGCGCGCCATGGCCTCGACGAGGTCGGCGATCTCGAGCGCGATGCCGTCGAGCGTGGCGCGCGCCAGGTGGCCCGCGGTGGTGTCGCGCCCGATGCCGCTCACCAGGCCCCGCGCGTCGGGCGCCCAGTGCGGCGCGCCCATGCCCGTGAGCGACGGCACGAACACCACCTCGCCCGCGTCGGGCACCTTGCGCGCGAGGGCCTCGACCTCAGCCGCCGTGGCGATGAGACCGAGCCCGTCGCGCAGCCACTGCACCGCGGCGCCCGCCACGAAGGCGCTGCCCTCGAGGGCGTAGGCCACCTCGCCGGGGATCTGCCACGCCACCGTGGTGAGCAGCCGGTGGCGCGAGGGCACCGGGTCGGCGCCCACGTTCATCAGCACGAAAGCCCCCGTGCCGTAGGTGCACTTCACGTCGCCCCTGCGGAAGCACCCCTGGCCGAAGAGCGCCGCCTGCTGGTCGCCCGCGATGCCCGCGATGGGGATGCCGTCGGGCAGGCCGGGAACGCCCCGCGTGCGGCCCACGACGCCCGCGCTCGGCACGATCTCGGGCAGCACCGAGCGCGGCACCCCGATGGCTTCGAGCAGGTCGTCGTCCCACGCGAGCTTGCGCAGCGAGAGGAGCAGCGTGCGCGACGCGTTGGTGACGTCCGTCACGTGGGCGCCGCCGGTGAGCTTGTGGATCACCCACGAGTCCATGGTGCCGAAGGCGAGCTCGCCCCGCAGGGCCCGCGCGCGCGCGCCCTCGACGTGGTCGAGCAGCCACGCGATCTTGGTGCCCGAGAAGTAGGGGTCGAGCAAGAGGCCCGCGCGCTCGTACACGAGGCGCTCGACGCCGCGCTCGCGCAGCGCCGCGCACTCGGGCGCCGTGCGTCGGTCCTGCCAGACGATCGCGCGGTGGACGGGGCGGCCGCTCGCGCGCTCCCACAGGAGCGTGGTCTCGCGCTGGTTGGTGATGCCGATGGCGCGCACCGACGCGGGGTCGATGGCCGCGGCCTCGACGGCCCGCGCGAGGGCCTCGAGCACGCCCGACCAGATCTCGTCGGCGTCGTGCTCGACCTGCCCCGCCGCGGGGAAGTGCTGCGGCACCGCCACCGTGGCGCGCCCGGCCACGCGCGCGCGCTCGTCGAGCACGAGCACGGTCGTGCCGGTGGTTCCCTGATCGATCGCGAGGATGTGGTCTGTCATCTCGGCTGAACCCAAGGGTGTATTCGCCCGCCGCGCCCCTTGCAAGGACATCGCGCACGGTCACCGCGCGCGGGTTTCGTAGCGCCGGCGGTGCGCGCGCGGAAGACCTCGCGGCTGTGGTAGGTTTCTCGTTGCCAATGATGACCCGCGAAGAGTTCGAACGGACCGTGCGCGCCATGAGGGCCGAGGGCGTCGCGCTCTCGATGCCGAACCTCATGCTCCGCACCGAGCTTCCTCGCCACGTGATCGAGGACTGGCTCGAGGAGATGGACGCGCGCGATCGCACCCCCGCGCCCCCTCCCGCCCCCGCGAAGGGTCGCAGGGGCGACGAGCCGAGGCTCGACCCCGCGAGCGACATCCTCCAGAAGGTCAACGAGCTCAAGGACGAGTTCGTCAAGAGCGCCGCGAAGGCCGCCGTGAAGGAGCGCCTCGGCCTCGACGACGAGCCCGCGCGCGTGCACGGCGGCGCCTCGGTCAAGCACGTGAAGGACCTTCGCGTGGGCGCGGGCCTGGGCCTGGTGCTGGGGCCCTTCGGGTTCTTCTACGCCGCGCCCTACCCCGTGGCGATCCTGGCCTCGCTCGCGTACGTGGCCGTGGGCGTGGGGCTCAACCTCATCCCGGTGTTCGGCTCGGCGCTCTTCGCGTACGTGGTGCCGCTCGTGCACCTCTCGAGCGCCGTCGCGGGCGCGGGCTACACCTGGCGCTACAACCGCTCGGGCCGCCGGGCCGCGCTGCTGCCGAAGAACGAGAAGTAGAAGGGGGAGCCTGCCGCGGACGCATCCATCCGCGGCAGCGGCGGGGGCGGTCAGCCCTCGATGAAGCTCTTGAGCTGCTTCGAGCGCGAGGGGTGGCGCAGCTTGCGCAGTGCCTTGGCCTCGATCTGACGGATGCGCTCGCGCGTCACCTCGAAGCCCTGCCCCACCTCTTCGAGGGTGTGGTCGCTCTTCTCACCGATGCCGAAGCGCATGCGGAGCACCTTCTCCTCGCGCCACGTCAGGGTCTTGAGCACCTTGCGCATCTGCTCGGCGAGGTTGTTCGAGATCACCGCCTCGGAGGGCGAGACCACGGACTTGTCCTCGATGAAGTCGCCGAGGTGCGAGTCCTCCTCCTCGCCGATGGGGGTCTCGAGCGAGATGGGCTCCTTGGCGATCTTGAGAACCTTGCGCACCTTGTCGAGCGGCAGCTCCATCTTCTCGGCGATCTCCTCGGGCGTCGGCTCGCGGCCGAACTCCTGCACGAGGTAGCGCGACGTGCGGATGAGCTTGTTGATCGTCTCGATCATGTGCACGGGGATGCGGATCGTGCGGGCCTGATCGGCGATGGCGCGGGTGATGGCCTGGCGGATCCACCACGTCGCGTACGTGCTGAACTTGTACCCGCGGCGGTATTCGAACTTGTCGACCGCCTTCATGAGGCCGATGTTGCCCTCTTGAATCAGGTCGAGGAACTGCAAGCCGCGGTTCGTGTACTTCTTCGCGATCGAGACCACGAGGCGGAGGTTGGCCTCGACGAGCTCTGCCTTGGCCTTCTCGGCCATGCGCTCGCCGTCGCGGATCTCGCGGTAGGTGCGCCGCAGCTCCTCGAGCGAGACGCCCTGCTCGCGGGCCTTCTCCTCGACGGTCTTGACCTTGTGGGTGGCGCTCTTGAGCGTGTCGATGAGCCCCTCGAGCTCGTCGGTCGTGGTCTTGAGCTGCCGGGCCATGACCGCGCGGCGGCGGTTGTCGGCGGCCTCGAACTCCTTGAGGCGCTTCTTGAACTCGCGCACCTCGAGGCCCATGCGCCGCGCGGCGTCGTGGATGGGCGCCTCGGCGCGCTCGAGCTGGTCGATGAGCTTCTTCAGCTGCATCACGATGTGCTCGATCTGCTTCTTGTTCAGACGCAGGTCCTGCAGCGTCTGGAACATCCGCGCCTCGGTCTTGGAGATCTCCTCGTGGACCTGCTTCTTGCGGGTCTCGGAGACCTTCTTCGCGGCGCCGTCGAGGCCCTCCTCGAGCTCGCCGATGTGCGTCCAGAGCTTCTTGACCTCCTCGGTCAGCTTCTCGACGCGCTTGCGGACCTCCTCCTCGTTGTAGCCCTCCTCGTCGTCGGCGTCGCGCACGACGTCCTTGAGGCGCACCTTGCGCTGCTTGACCTTCTCGCCGAGCTTGATGATCTCCTGCACGGCGATGGGCGAGCGGAGGATGGTGTGGAGCACCTTCGTCTCGCCGTCCTCGATGCGCTTGGCGATCTCGACCTCGCCCTCGCGCGTGAGGAGCGACACCGACCCCATCTTGCGGAGGTACATGCGCACGGGGTCGTTCGACTTCGACGCGTACGCGTCGTCGAAGCCCGCGTCCTCCTCCTCGGGGATGGGGACGACGCGCTTCTCCTGGTCCTCCTCGGCGGCGCGCTTGGGGGCGACCTTGACCTGCGTCGACGCGTCGACGATCTCGATGTCCTCGTCGCCGAGGATGCCCATGAGCTCGTCGATCTGGTCCGACGAGAACACGTCCGAGGGCAGCGCCTCGTTGATCTCGTCGTAGGTGAGGTGCCCCTTCTGCTTGCCCAGCTCGATGAGCTGCTGCACCTCCTTGCGGTCGCGGTTCTTGATCTTCGCCGCGGCCGCCGCGGCGGCGGCGACGGTGTTCGCCTCGGGGGTCCGGGCCTCCTTCGCGTCGCGGTGCCCGTGCGACTCCTTGTGGTCCTTGGAGTCCTTCGCGGTCCTGGCCGCGTGCGTACCCTTGCGCGTCGTCTCTTCCTTCATCGAACGGCTCCTCATACCTCTCGGAGTGCTCGCCGCATGCGTTCAACCATCGTCCGCCGCCCACCGCCCTGCGACGGGGGCGCGGAAGCTACCACTGTCTGCGCGGAACGCCCGCACATCTCAGCCCTGCTCCTTCTTCCGGTCCTGCTGCTTGTTCGCCGCGCGGGACTGGGCCAGCTCCCGCTTGAGCCGGAGCTGCTCGTTGAGCGTCCCCACCTCCGACGAGGGGTCGCCCTGCGTGCCCGCGCGCGCGCTCATCTGCTTGAGCGCCTTCGACTGCGCCAGCGCCTCGAGGCGCCGCAGCTCGGCGGCCGCGTCGGAGAGCATCACCTGACACCGGTCGAGCAGCGCGCGGTCGTCGTCGCCGCCCACCATCAGCCGCTCGCCCACCCACGACCGCACGCGGTCGTTCGGGCACGCGTCGAGCAGCGTGGCGCCCTCGAGCCTGCGCGCCGCCGTCCACTGCGCGTGAGCCGCGCGAAGGAACGCGCCCATCGCGTCGTCGAGCCGCGCGGCCACCGCCGACGCGTCGTCGGTCTCGAGCAGCTCGGGCCTGAAGAGAATGGCCTCGAGCGCGCTCGCGGTCGCGCGCTTGCGCCGCCGCTCGATCTCGCTCGGGTCGGAGACGTCCTCGTGGGCGGTGAGCCCGGGCCGCTTGCGGGGGTCGTCGAAGGGCGACTCGCGCGCCGCGCGGGCCGCGCCCTGCTGGTGCTCGCGCAGGGCCATGCGAATCTGCGGCTCCTCGAGGTAGAGGGCCTTGGCGCAGAGGCGCACGTACACGTCGCGCTCGAGGGGGTCGCGCACCGCGGCGATCACCGGCGCGAGCGCGCGCACCGCGGCCACGCGCTCGGGCACGTTGTCTCCGCAGGTGGCGCCCGCGTCGTGGATCAGCCACTCGACGATGCTCGGCCCCGACGCGAGCACGTTGGCCATGCCCGCCTGGCCGTGCTCGGGGTTGACCGACCGGAGGTAGCTGTCGGGGTCCATCTTCGGCGGCAGCACGCCCACGCGCGCCATGAGACCGGCCTTCGCGCAGACCCCGTGCGCGGCGCGCGCGGCCTTGCGCCCGGCCTCGTCGCCGTCGAACACCAGCACCACGGTCTCGGCGAAGCGCCGCAGGAGCTTCGCCTGCGCGTCGGTGAAGCTCGTGCCGAGGGGGGCCACCGTCTCGGCGAAGCCGTGCTGGTGCATCTGCACCACGTCGAAGTTGCCCTCGACCACGATGGCCTCGGCCTTCTGGCGCATGGCCATGCGCGCGTTGGCGAGGCCGTAGAGCAGCTCGCCCTTGCGGTAGATGGGCGTCTCGGGCGAGTTGATGTACTTGCCGGTCTCCGCGGGCACGATGCCCTCGGGGATCTCTTCGCTCACCGGCAGCACGCGGCCCGAGAAGGCCACCACGCGCCCGCCCCGGTCGAACACGGGGAACATCAGCCGGTGGCGGAAGCGGTCGTACGCGCCGCCGGGGCGCGAGAGGAGCAGCCCCGCGAGCTCGGCGTCGGCGGGCGAGTGCTTCTTCGCGCGGAGGTGATGCGCGAGCGCGTCCCACTGCGCGGGCGCGTACCCGAGGCGGAACTGCTTCGCGACCTCGGGCGAGACCCCGCGCTCCTCGAGGGCGCCGCGCGCGAGCTCGCTGAAGGGCGCGCTCTCGAGGCTCTCTTCGAAGAACGCCGCCGCGGCCTCGCAGACCGCGTGCAGGCGCTCGCTCACGTCGCGCTGCCGGCGGTCCTCGGCGATGCGCTCGGGGTCGCGCGTCTCGGGCACCTCGACGCCCGCGCGCTCCGCGAGGGCCCGCAGCGCCTCGGGGAAGGTCACGCCCTCGACCTGCTGGTAGAAGGTCAGCGCGTCGCCCGACGCCTTGCAGCCGAAGCAGTAGTAGAACCCCTTATCAGGGTTCACGCTGAAGCTCGGGGTCTTCTCGTCGTGGAACGGACATCGCGCCACGAAGCGCGCGCCGACCTTGCGGAGCGGAACGTACTGCCCCACGAGATCCGCGATGTCGGTGCGGTCGCGCACCTGCTCGATGACCCCGCGGTCGGTCACGTGAACACCCCCCCGCGCGGCGCGAGCCCGTCGCCCGCCGTCGCCAACGCCCTGTTGGGGTGTGCCTGCCGCGTCGCTCTCAAAGACCGTTTCCTGTTGCCAGACCGTGGGCCTCGTCGCGTCGTGGCTCCAGGGGCCACGCGAGGGGGAAGCATCGCTGTCGTTGAGTCGTTCGGGTCGTCGCGCGCAAGAGGCCCGAAACCGCCGGACCCTCTAGCTTCGCAAGTGTGGCGGGTCAAGCATCACGATCGCAATTATTCGGGCGATTTCGCGGGGCTTCTGCATTCGCGGCGGTAGCAAGATGAAGGCCACTGAGGGCGCGCGCATCGTCGACAACGCGCTGATTTTCCGGCCGCTCGCGTTCGTGATAGCCGCAACGGGCCCATGCGATCGTCACCCGCACTCCTCCTCGCGGCCCTCGCCCTCGCCCTCGCGCCGCTCTTCGCCGCGTGGGCCGACCCGTGGCCCCCGATCGCGATCCCCTCGCAGAACGCGCGCGACGCGACGAGGCCCACGCCGCGGCCCCCGCCCGGCGACGTCGACGTCCGCGCGCGTCACCTCGTCGACGCGCTGCGCACCGGCGCGCCCGACCGCGTCGAGGCCGCGATGGACCTCTTCCTCCCTCGCGAGCCCTTCCTCGCCATCAAGGACATGTCGGGCGCCGCGGGCTACTTCGCGACGCTCACGCGCGCCTACCGCCGCGACATCGAAGCGTACCGCCGCGAGCTGCCGGCGCTCTCGGGCGCCACCTTCGCGCGCTTCGAACTCTCCCGCGCGTGCACGTGGATGTCCGCGGGCCGCGAGGCCAACCGCCTGCCGTACTGGTCGTGCTACCGCTCGCGGCTGGTGGTGAACGCGGGCGGGCGGGAGCGGGCGCTCGAGGTCCGCGTGATGATCAACTGGGGCGACCGCTGGTACGTGACGCACCTGCGCCCCTTCCATTGACGCCCGGGCACGAGCGACGTAGGGGAGAGAGCACCATGAGCACGCCCGAGATCCGCTCGTACCAGGAGTTCTGGCCCTACTACGTTCGCGCGCACGGCAAGCCCCTCACCCGGCGCCTTCACGCCGCGGGCACCAGCGCCGCGGTCGCGTGCCTCGCGGCCTTCGCCGCCACGGGCAAGGCGCGCTACCTGCTCGCGGCCCCCGTCGCGGGCTACGCCCCCGCGTGGTTCTCGCACTTCTTCATCGAGGGCAACGTGCCCGCCACCTTCGGCAACCCGCTGTGGTCGCTGCGCGCCGACTTCGAGATGGTCGTGCGCATGGCCACGGGCACCATGGACGCCGAGGTCGAGCGCTACTGCAACGCCCCGCAGCCCTCGCCGAGCACCGACGCCCAGGTGAGCGAGGCGCCCGTCGCGACGCCCGCCGCGGCCGACACCACGCTCAACTGATCCGCGCGGCGGCGCGTCACCCACCATCGACCCCACTTCGGATGTCCGAACCCGCCCCTTCGCGCTCCGTCGCCCGGCGACACCTCGCGATCGCCGTCGTGGCCGTGAACGCGCTGGTGTTCGTGCTCTCGCGCCCGGCCCTCATGGCCAGGGGGCTTCACGACCTCATCGGGGTGGTGTTCCTCGGGGGCGCGATGCTCGGCGTGCGCTACGACGACGACGACACCGCGCGCTACGGCATCCGGCTCGAGGGCATCTTCCCCGGCCGCGCGGGCGACCCCCGGTCGCTCGTGCGCACGCTCTGGGAGGCGCTCCCCTCGGCGCTGCGCGAGCTCGGCGTGGCCGGGGCGGTCGCGCTCGTGGTGCTGCCCGTGTACACGGCCGCGTGGCCGCTCATCAACCGCCCCGTCGCGCCGCGGCACTTCGAACTCAACGCCGACCGCTGGCGCGAGGTCGCCACCGAGCTCCTCGCCGTGGCCTTCACCGAGGAGATGTTCTTCCGCGGCTACGTGCAGACGCGCGTGGGCGACGCGCTCGGCGTGAGCACGGCCCGGCCGCCCCCTCGCGAGGCCGCGAAGGTGGTGGCGATCACCGCCGCGCTCTTCGCGTTCACCCACGTCGTGGTCGACCCCACGGTCGCGCGCGCGGCGGTGTTCTTCCCCGCGCTGCTCTTCGGCGCGCTGCGCTACGCCCGCGGGGGCATCGGCGCCGCCGTGGCCCTGCACGCCGCGTTCAACCTCTGGGAGCGCTACCTCGAGGGGCGATGAAGCGCGCGTGCCTGCTCGACCTCGACCGCACCCTCGTGCGCGTGAACACCGCCGCGCTCTACACCCGCTGGCAGGTGCGCGAGGGCGAGGCCCGGCGCCGCGACGCCGCGAAGGTGCTCTGGTGGCTCGCGCGCTACGCCCTCGGCGCCATCGACGCCGAGGCCATCGCCCGCGGCCTCGCGCGCCCCATGGCCGGCCGCGACGAGGCCCGCTTCGCCGCCCGCGTCGAGGACTGGGTGCGCCGCGAGGTCTTGCCCCACGTCTCGCCCGCCGCCCTCGACGAGATCGCGCGCAGGCGCCGCGACGGCTACCTCTGCGCCATCGTGACGGCCTCGACCGCGTACTCGGCCGAGCCCGTCGCCCGCGCCGTGCGCGTCGAACACGTGCTCTGCTCGCGCCTCGCCGTCGAGCGCGGGGTCTTCACCGGCGAGGTCGTCGAGCCCTTCTGCTACGGCCCCGGCAAGGTCGTGGCCGTCGAGCGCTGGGCCCGCGACCACGAGGTCGACCTCTCGCGGAGCGCGTTCTTCACCGACTCGATCTCCGACCTGCCGCTGCTCGAACGCGTGGGAGAGCCCGTGGTCGTCAACCCCGACCCGAGGCTCCGTTGGACGGCGCTGCGCCGCGCGTGGCCCGTGCGCGCGTGGTGAGCGGTCAGCGCGCGACGGCCGCGCGCACCGCGGGCGGCAGCTCGACGTCGGCCCAGTCGTAGCGGCGCAGCACCCCCGCGAGGATCTCGATCTGCGCCTCGATCGACGCGCGCTCGTCGACGAACACCGTCGGCACGCCCTTGACCACGCAGAAGCCGCCGGCCGACGTGCCGCGGGTCATCGACTCGCGCCGCACCGTGAGGCCGCGCGCCTTCGCGGCCTCGACGAGCGCTTCGAAGAGGGCCTTGCCGCGCATCGACGCGGCGTCAGCCCGCCTCCTCGATGCGGCGCAGCAGGGTCATCAGGTCGTGCGCCACCATCGCGCCGCGGCCGTCGACGAGGATCGCCGACAGGCCCGCGCGAACGTCTTCGAGCGACGTGCGCAAGAGGCGGTTGGCCTGCGCCTCCATCATGATGAGCCGCTGCGCGCCGAGCAGCTCCTCCTCGCGGCGGCGCTCGAGCGCCGTGAGGCGCAGGTCGCGGTCGGTCACCTGCGCGAGCAGCGCCTCGACGTCGGCGGCGCGGCGGTCGCGGTCGCGCGCGAGGTCCTCGCAGCGGCGCACGAGCGCGTCGACCTCGGCGCGCACCTCCACGATCTCCTCGGCCGTGACCGACTCCTCCTGCGCGGCGCGCGCCTCGTCGAGCTCCCTGCGCGCGCGGGAGAGCTCCTCCTCGGTGCGCGCGAGGCGCTCGGCCGTCGCGCTGAGGTCGGCCATCACCTGGTCCATCCGCGTGTGCGACATGAGCGTCGCCGCGTCGTCGTCTTCGAGCGCGGGCGCCGCGGGCGCCGGGGCCGCCGCGGGCGGGGCCGCGCGCAGGGCCGCGAGCTCCTCGTGCAGCTCGAGGATCTTGCGCGCGAGGGCCTCGTTGGCCGCGCGCAGCGCCGCGGGCGACATGTGCTCGTCGTGCGGGAGGCTCACGACCGGCGCGTGCGCCTCGGGCGCGGGCCTCGCGGCGCGCAGGTCGGCCAGCGCGCGCTCGGCCTCGGCCACGCGATACGCCAGCCCCTCTCGCTCGGCGCGCGCGAGGGCCACGTCGTTGCGCAGCGCCACGAAGCTCGCGTCGCGCTCGAACGCGCCCTGCGACGCGGCCACCTCGAGGGCCTTGACCAGCCGGTCGACCTCGCGCTCGAGCTCGGCGACCCGGCGCAGGTAGCCCGCGCGCGCGCCCTCGAGCTCCATCGACGCGTGCACGAGCCTCGCCTCGAGGCCCACGTTGGCCGCGGAGAGCCGCGCCACCTCGTTGCGCGCCTCGAGCGCCTCCTGCCGCTGGGCCTCGACCGCCGCGAGGGCCTCGTCGCCCTGCCCCTTCGCCTCGAGCTCGCCCGCGCGCCACTGCGCCTGCTGGAGCTCGCCCGCCGCCGCCACGGCCTGCGCCTCGGCCTGCTCCACGCGCTCGCGCAGCGCGTCGTTGTCGCGCGCGAGGGCGTCGGCGCGCTCGACCAGGGCCGCGTGCACCGAGGCCATCGCCGACAGCCGCGAGCGCAGCTCGGCGGCCTCCTCGGCGTGGTCGCGGCGGTGCGCGTCGGCGAGCGACATCGTGAGCTCGCGCACGGCCTGCTCCATCTGCGCGCGCTCGGCCCGCACCTTCGTGAGCTCGGCCGAGTGCTGCGCCAGCGCGCGCTCGAGGCGCTCGTGCTCGCCCGAGACGCGCTCGCCCTCGCGCAGCGACGCCGCCTCGGCCCGCGCCGCGTCGAGCTCGGCGCGCACCGACTGGTTCTCCCCGCGCAGGCGCTCGAGCTCGGGGGTCTGGTCGAGCGCCTCGGCGCGCTCGAGGGCCTCGTCGAGCTGCGCGCGAAGGTCGGCCTCGGCGCTCTGCGTCTCGTCGAGCTCGCGCTCGAGGTCCGTCACGCGCGCCGCGCCGGCCTTCACCTGGCCCCGCGCCTCGTCGAGCTCGCGCCGCGACGCCTCGACTGCCGTCTTCGCGTCGGCCAGCTCCTTGCGGGCGGCGTCGGCGGCCTGCTTCGCCGCGGCGAGCTCTCGCTCGAGGCGCTCGGAGCCCTCGCGCAGCCTGCGCACCTCGGGCTCGAGGTCGGGCGTCTTCGGCAGCTCGGGCGCGCGGCGCGACATCTGCGCCTCGAGCTCGACGCGCTGCCGGAGCTTGCGCTCGTCCTCGAGCTCCTTCGAGAGCCGCACGGCCTTGTCGCGCGACTTGCGGTTCTCCTCCTCGAGCTCCTTGAGCCCGTGCTCGTAGCGCTGGATCTTGACCCAGCGCTCGGCCGACGCGGCCTCGAGCTCCTTGAGCTTCTGGTCGCGCTTCGCGAGCTCGTCTTCGAGGCCCTTCGAAGCGCCCGCGCGCACCTCGTCGAGCACCTCGTTCGGCACCTGCACCACCGCGAGGGGCTCGAGGGCCAGCTCGCTGTCAGACGCCACGGCGACGAACGCTTCGGGCTTCGGGGGGTCGCCGTCGATGAGCCGCGTGTCGAGCGCCACGTCGTCGGAGCCCTCGTCGAGCGTGGCGAGGGTGTACCCCACGAAGGGCCCGCGGCCGAGCATGCGCACGTTGGCGAAGCGCGCGACGCAGAGGTCTTCGAGGTCGAAGAAGCCCACCGAGCGGTGCGCGCCCGCTTCGAGGGGCACCGGGCCCTCGTCGGGCTCCGAGGCGACCACCATCACGCCCTCGGAGCCGAGCGCGCGGCGGGCCTCGTCGAGCACGGCCACGAGCGAGGGCACCGCGCCCGCGTCGGGCACGACGATCACGTCGACCTTGCCGTACATCCCCGCGAGGGCGCCGGGGACGAGCGCGCGCACGGCGATGTCGTCGCCGACGCCGCCGAACGACACGACGGTGTGCGCGCCGAGCACCCGCGCGCGACGCGCGACCTCGCCCGAGGTGGGGCCCACCACGGCCACGCGCCGGCCTTCGAGCAGCGGTGCGAGGTAGACGGCGAGGGCGAGGTCGGCGAGGCGGGCGCGGGTGGAGGCGGGTCCGGTCTTCATGGGTGTTTCGAGGGCAGCGGGGCGGTGGGCGCGGGAGTCTATCCATCACCCGCCCCGCTGACTACGGGATTGATCGCCGGGGGTCTACGCGGGCAGCGCGCCGGCCTCGCGGAGCAGGGGCTCGAGCTCGCCGCGGCCCTGCATCTCGCGCACGATGTCGCAGCCGCCGACGAACCTCCCGCCCACGTAGAGCTGCGGGATGGTGGGCCACTGCGCGTACTCCTTCACCCCCTCGCGCACGGCGGGGTCGGCGAGCACGTTCACGTCCTTGAACTCTGCGTTGAGGCTCTTGAGAATCTGCACGACGGCGCCCGAGAACCCGCACTGGGGGAAGTTCTTCGTGCCCTTCATGAACAGCACGACCTTGTTCCCCTGCACGAGACCGTCGATCTTCTGGCGGGTGGATTCATCCATTGGCTGGCGACGCTCCTTGTGCGCGCCAGCTAAGGCTCTCTGCGCGGGCTGTCAACGCCCGCGGAGGAACATGCACGTGCCGGCGTCGTACCAGCGGTCGACCGAGGGGGCCATGACGTGCCACGCGAGCGCGCCGCCGACGGCGAAGGAGAACTGCGGGTCGTACTGCACGTGCAGGTCGGTGGTGGGCGCGACGCCCTGCTGCGCGAGCAGCGCGCCGAGCGAGCGGGTGTTGCAGACGGGCGTGGGCGTGGGGGTGGGGCGCTCGACGCGGCGGCGCACGCCCCACGTGGTGCGGTAGTCGATGCCCGACGAGGTGAACGTGTACTTCTTGATCGAGTCGCGGCGCTCGCGCTCGAGGTACGACGACACGCGCGAGGGCGAGAAGTACTCGACGGTGACCGTGCTCGACGAGTTCGAGAGGTCGACGGTGCCGCCGGTGCGCATGCCGTTGATGTTGATCGAGCTGAAGACCGCGTCGCTCCTCCACGAGCGCGCGAGCTCGCCGGCCGCGCGGATCATCGCGTCGGGGTCGGCGGCGTGCTCGTCGATGTTGTACGCGCTCAGGCTGCGGTGGCCGGGGCTCGCGAAGCTCTTGAGCCCCGACTTCGCCATGGCCCCGAGGCACGCCACGGCGATCACGCCGATCACCGGGAGGATGACCTTGAGCATCCCTCCCCTCGACGCGGGCGCGGCCGTCGAAAAGCCACCGGGCTGCGGGAACCCACCGGCCTGCTGGAACCCACCGGGCTGCGGATACCCACCGGGCTGCGGATACCCACCGGGCTGCGGAAACCCGCCGGGCTGCGGGAACCCTCCGGGCGCCCCCTGCGGAGCGCCGAACCCCGCGCCCTGCGGCGCGCCCTGGTTCGACTGCTGCGGCTGAAACGCCTGAAAGCCACCCGCTTGCGGCGCGCCCTGCGCGGGAGGAGCGCCCCACGGCGTCGCGCCCGGAGCGCCCCCGGGCGGCGGCGTCGCCATCGAGGGGATCGCCATGGTCGCGGCGAACGCGGCCTGACCGCCCTGCGCGGCGGGCGGCGGCGCGGCCTGCTGCGCGCCGGGCTGGATCTGCGCGGGCGTGTGGCACTGGGGGCAGTAGCCCACGCCCGTCGCGGTGGGGATCCACACGGTGGCGCCGCAGCGCTGACACGGACTCTGCACGAACGGATTCATTCTTCTCGACCCCTCTGCTGCTTCGCTACGGCGCGGTTTCACGCTATCACACCGCGCCTCGACGACTCGATCATCTCACGGACCCGACGCGATGCCTCACGACGAACCCAACGATCCCCGGCCGCCGCGCGAGGAGCCACCGAGCGGTTGGAAGATCACCGGCGTGCTCCTGGCGCTGCTCGCGCTCACGTGCCTCACGTGCATCGTGGTGAGCGTAGGGTACGGGTATTTTCTCGAGATCAAGTCGCTGCGTTGAGCGCGACGTCGACGCCCGACGACTCGCGCACGACCGCGCGCAGCGTCGCGAAGAGCTCGTCGCCGCGGCCCTTGTCGTCGAGCCAGCGGCCCGTGGGCTCGTCGTAGCTGAAGTGCCAGGCGCGCGAGCGCGCGGCGAGCCAGATCTGCCGCGTGGGCCGCTGCGTGTTCACGACGCACTTCGAGCGGTCGCGGAACGTGATGGTGAGCACGTCGCCCGCGGCGTACGCCTCGACGTCGTCGGGGTCGACGGGCTCGAGTGCGTCCTGGATCTTCTTGAAGACGTCGTCGACCATGTGGAGGTAGCGCCGTTCGTCGAGCATGGCGGCGGCACTCTGAGCCCGACTCGCGCGCGAGCACAAGCCCCTTTGCGCGGGCGCCCCTTCGCACCTACGCTCCCGCGACCCATGGACCCGAAGTTCACGCGTTTTCGCGGCACGTTCTCGTACCTCACCAGCGACGCCCTCGAGGCGGCCGTCAACTGCGCCCTCGCGCTCGAGAAGCCCCTGCTGGTGAAGGGCGAGCCCGGCACCGGCAAGACCCTGCTCGCCGAGGCCCTCGCGAGCGCCCTCGACGCCCCGCTCCTCACCTGGCACGTCAAGAGCACCACCCGCGCGCAGGACGGGCTCTACGTCTACGACACGGTCGCGCGGCTCTACGACTCGCGCTTCGGCGACGGCGACGTGAGGGACATCCGGCGGTACATCAAGTACGGGCCCCTCGGCGAGGCGTTCCGCGCGCCGTCGCGCGTGGTGCTGCTGATCGACGAGGTCGACAAGGCCGACCTGGAGTTCCCCAACGACCTCCTGCACGAGCTCGATCGCATGCGCTTCCGCGTGAGCGAGACGGGCGACGAGGTCGTCGCGCGCGAGCGCCCCGTCGTGGTCATCACCAGCAACAACGAGAAGGACCTGCCCGACGCGTTCCTGCGGCGCTGCGTGTTTCACTTCATCGACTTCCCCGAGCAGGAGCTCATGCGGCGCATCGTGGCGGTGCACCACCCGGACGTCGAGCGCGCCCTGGTCGACCAGTGCCTCTCGGTCTTCTACGAGATCCGCGGCATGGCCCGCATCCGCAAGCGCCCGAGCACCAGCGAGCTCATCGACTGGATCGCCGTGCTCCAGCGCGCGGGCCTCACGTCGGTCAAGCTCGATCGCGAGCTGCCCTTCCTCGGCGCCCTCCTCAAGAAGGAGCAGGACCTCGCCGCGTACGCCGACCAGCTCTCGGGCGGCAGGAAGTACCGGAGCTAGGCGCCGTGTTCGTCCCCTTCGTCTACGAGCTGCGACGTCGCAAGGTGCCCGTGGGCACGCAGGAGGCCCTCTCGCTCGCGCGCGCGCTCGGCGAGGGCCTGCACGACAGCTCGCTCGAGGGCTTCTACCAGGTCGCCCGCGCCCTGCTCGTGCACGACGAGAAGCACCTCGACGACTTCGACCTCGCCTTCGCCGAGTACTTTCGCGGCGTGGCCTTCGAGTCGAAGAAGGTCGCCGACGAGATCCTCGAGTGGCTGCGCGACGTGAAGCAGATGCGCGAGCTCACCGACGAGGAGAAGGCCATGATCGAGGCCCTCGACCCCGAGGCGCTGCAAAAACTCTTCGAAGAGCGGCTCAAGGAGCAGAAGCAGCGCCACGACGGCGGCAACCGCTGGATCGGCACCGGCGGCACCTCGCCCTTCGGCCGCGGGGGCTTCAACCCCCAGGGCATGAACGTGGGCGGCGGCGGGGGCAAGGGCGCCATCAAGACCGCCGACGCGCGCAAATACAAGGGCTACCGCGGCGACCTCGTCTTCGACCTGCGGCAGATCGAGATCGCGCTGCGCAAGCTCCGGGCGTTCGTGCGCGAGGGCGCGCAGACCGAGCTCGACGTCGAGGGCACCATCGACGCCACGGCGAAGAACGCGGGCGAGCTCGAGGTGGTGATCCGCCCGCCGCGCAGGCCCGACACGCGGGTCATCCTCGCGATGGACGTCGGCGGCTCGATGGACCCCTACGCCGAGGCCGTCTCGCAGCTCTTCAGCGCGGCGAAGAAGGCCACGCACTGGAAGGAGCTGCGCACCTACTACTTTCACAACTGCGTGTACGGGCGGCTCTACCGCACCGAGCACTTCGGCGACCCGATCACCCTGCCCGAGCTCATGCGCCAGTGCGACGGGCGCTACAAGCTCGTGCTCGTGGGCGACGCGCTCATGGCGCCCTACGAGCTCCTCGCGAGCGGGTCGCTCGGGCCGGGCGAGCCCCCGACCGCGGGCATCCACTGGCTCGGCGCGCTGCGCGAGCACTATCCCCACGCGGTGTGGCTCAACCCCGAGCACCCGCGCGACTGGAGGGGCAACACCATCGAGGTCGTGCGCGGGGTGTTCCCGATGTTTCACCTGACGCTCGAAGGCATCGCCGAGGCCGTCGCCGAGCTCACGCGACGGCGGTAGCTCAACCGCAGTGACACGGCCTCGCGCGTGTCGGTATCGTGGCCCCACGATGGAGGTCCCGATGCGTCGCTCGTGGCTCGTGGCAGCGTGCCTCTCGCTCTCGTGCTCGGCGAACCACGGGGGCGACGTCTTCTTCGACGACGACGCCTCG
>JBDHVF010000060.1:0-18417 GCA_039809605.1 Polyangiales bacterium
CACCTCGTCTCAATACGCTCAGCCACGCCCTCGCTCCGCGGGGGCGGGGCGCGCGGCAGCGGGGGTGGGGGCTCCGCGAAAGCGGCCAGATTGACCTGCGGTTGGTATCAGCTGGGCACCGAACTGCGTCGGACCCCCGGGGATGAAACCTGCGCAGGAGGTTTCTGACTAGCTGGGCACCGAACTGCGTCGGACCCCCGGGGATGAAACCTGCGCAGGAGGTTTCTGACTAGGAACCGAGCCCATGGAGCGACGCCGAACTTCGGCACGGGCGCGCTCGTACCAGATACGCCTGGCCACCGCTCGAAACGGTGTAGTCCGAGAGGTTCAGCTCGCGGGGGCGGGCTCGTAGAGGCAGAGCGGATCGCTCCCCATCACGTCGCCCGACGAGGCCCACGCGCGGGCTCGCGAGCCGCCGCAGAGGTGGCGGAACTCGCAGCGGCCGCAGCGCCCGTGCAGGTCGTCGGTGGTACGCAGCGCCACGAGGCCCGGCGCCTCGCGGTAGAGCTCCGAGAGCGGTCGCTCGCGCACGCTGCCGAGCCTCGGGAACGGCAGGAAGCCCGCGGGGTACACCTCTCCCCGGTGGCTCACGAACACCACGCCCGACCCGTCGCGCACGCCGAAGCCCATCATGCGTCCGCGCCGCTCGACCTCTTCGAGGGCGACTCCCTCGGCGAGCTTGCGCTGCATCCAGTAGCGCCGGTAGTGCGGCGCCTCGACGGTGCTCACGTGAAAGGGAGCGCCCGGCGAGTGCTCGTACACCCACGCGAACAGGTCCTCGATCTCGCGCGCCGAGGGCGAGCCCAGCATCAGCCCGCGACCCACGGGGATCAGTACGAAGAGGCTCCAGCGGCGCACGGGCGGCGCGCACCGGGTGCGAAGCAGCTCGAACATTTCGGGCACGAGCGCGAGGGTGTCGCGGGTGACGGTGGTGTTGATCTGCACGGGCATCCCCGCGTCGCGGGCCCACCCGAGCGCGCGAAGCGAGTTGTCGAAGGTGCCCTCGACCTGGCGAAAGCCGTCGTGGGTGGCGGCGCTCGGCCCGTCGAGGCTCATGCCCATGGCCATCACGCCCGCGGCCTTGAGGCGCTTCACCACGTCTTCGGTGAGCCTCGGCGTGACCGCGGGGGTGATCGCGATGGGCAGCCCGATGGAGCGTCCGTACGCGATGAGTTCGAACACGTCGGGGCGCTTGAGGGGGTCGCCGCCCGTGAGCACGAGGTGGCTGCCCATGGACCTCACGTCGCGCATGAGCGCGAAGCCCTCTTCGGTGGTGAGCTCTTGCGGGTCGCGCCCCGCGAGCGAGTCGGCGCGGCAGTGGCGGCACGCGAGGTCGCACGCGACGGTCATCTCCCAGTACACGTTGACCGGGGCGTCGCCGTAGGTGAACTGCGGGAAGTATGCGGTGCTCATCGCCCCGTGAGCTATTCACGGAACGGGCCGCGTGGGGCGGGCGGCGCTACGTGGGGTTGGGCGCGGGCACGGGCGGGCTGGGCTTCTTCTTTCGACCGCTGCGGCGCAGCGACGAGCGCAGCGAGTAGACCTGCAGCCGCGCGATCGAGGGGTCGGCCTCGTTCGCGGCGTCGAACGCGTCGACGAGGCGCTTGAGGAACCACAGGCACACGCCGCCCGCGCGCTTGGCGGCGCCCTGGCCCGCGGCCCCCGTCTCGGTGCCCTCGACGACGGAGCCCATCGTGCGCGTCTGCTCGGCGAGCTTGAGCATGCCCGCGAAGTACGCGTCGGAGAGGTTGTGCTCGATGCCGTCGGCCTCGAGCTTCGCGCGCAGGTCGCGCCCCACGGCGACGAGGCCCGTGAGCGAGCGCGCGAGGTCGGCGGGCTTCGAGCCCTTGCCCGCGGCCTCGTCGATGCGGGTGAGCCACGCGGCGTCGCCGCACGCGGCGGTCACGAGCGCCGAGCGCAGGATCTTGCGCCGCGACTTCGCGCGCGTCACGAGCGTCTGCGTGCGCGCCACGGAGCTGCGCTTCGTCGTGGACGCCGTCGCGCGCCCCGCGTCGAGCGCGGCCTGCTGCTCGTCGGCCATCGCCAGCGCCGTCGACGCCGCCGCGAGGAGCTGACCGGTCACCATCGGCAGGAGCGCCCGCTGGTCGCCGTCGAGCTTCTCGACGGCGTTGCCCGCCGCGGTGATGATGCGCGCCCCGTCGCGCACGATGCGGTCGTTGCCCATGCGCCGCCCGTCGGTGACGAGCGCGTCGGGCGCGACGCCCGCGACGAAGTGCTCGATCACCGTCACCGCGCAGCGCCCGAAGCGCTGCAGGAGCACCTGTGGCGTGAGCCTCTTCGCGCCCGGCACCACGCTCGGACGCCCCTCCACCGGCGCCTCGTCGCCGGCCGTACGGTCGTTGCCACGTCGATCGTTGACCATGATCCGCCTCCCTCCAGGTGTTCGCGGCAACCCGTCGTGCCGCTCGTGAGGGACTAACGGCGGGTCGGAGGCGAGCATGAAGAGTCCGCGAAATTTTTCTACGAGAGCCAGGAAGATCGTGTAACTTCGACACAGGGGCACGCGTCGGTGCGCCCCATAGAGAGGGGAGCTGATGGGTACGGAGCGGGTTCGTGATCAGGCGATTGCATGTCGCTCGGCACTGTACGCAGCGGTGTTGATGCTCGTGGTGGTGGGCGGGTGCGCCAGTCAGCAGACGCCCGCGCCGACTTGCGCCACCCCCGCGGCGATGCGAGCAACCGCAGCAGCCGCTCCGGTCGTCGGAGACCAACCTCATGAGCGCGGGCTCTGCCACGATCCACAGGGGCGGCCTGCGAACCTGCCCCCGCGTCTCTGCGGCATGCTGCCGCCGCCCTCTGTCTATCAGCATCCCCACGGAGAAGAGGGCTTCGTCGACTGCTCGGCGTCTGGACGGGCATGCGTGCGGGAGGTTGACCCGGGCCCGTACCAGATCTGGGAGGACTGGGGGCAGGGCTGGTACCTCGTGGGAGTGCTCAACGTGTCGAAACCCGACCCCCACACCCGTATCGAGCGCTGGGCTTTCACTCGTTATAACGCCACGACCAACCCGCTCGGATATCACCACCCGAGCCAGGGCAACACCCAGATCTATCTGTGGTTCGGGAGGCTCGACGCGAGCGCGAACGGCGAGTTCTACGCGAGGTATCCCGGCGTAAACGCGGGCACGTCTGATCAGGATAACACCGACTTCAACAACTGGGTGAATGGGGTAGGCGGCGCCACGGGCGCGCTGGCCAAGTTGCAGGGCTGGTACTCGAACTACGTGGGAAACATCGCCAGCCCAGAAGTGTTCATCTCCAGCGTGACGTGCATGAACGGTCAAGACACCTGCGACCTGGGTACGGCCGGGGACCAGTCCGCGAACACGCCGCCCGCTCCGCAGCCCACGCAGCGCCCCTCCGCCCCTCGCCCGCACTGACCACCGCCCCGTGGAGGCGCTCCCGTGGCCCGACTGCCGGAACCGACGACCGGAGACGCTGCGCCGCAGGAGCCTCTGCGCGCCGCGCCCGAGGACTTCACCCGCACGGGCCGCGTCGTCGCGCACCGCTACGAGCTCATCGAGGCCATCGGCCAGGGCGGCTTCGGCACCGTGTGGAGCGCGCTCGACCGGCTGAGCGGCGCCCGCGTCGCGGTGAAGTTCTGGAACGTGCGGGCCGCGGCGCCCGCGCGCATCCGGCGTGAGGTCGCGGCGCTGCGCCTGCTGCGCGTGCCGGGCGTGGTGCAACTGCTCGACGAGGGCCGCGACGGGCGCGAGGCCTTCCTCGTGATGGAGCACATCGAGGGCAAGCGCTTTCCCGGCGTGGGCACCCCGGCGCCGTGGGAGGCCGTCGCCGACACGGTCGTGGCGCTGCTCGAGACGCTCGCGCGCGTTCACGCGTACGGCGTCGTGCACCGCGACCTCAAGCCGTCCAACGTGCTCGTCGACGCCCGCGGGCGCCCCACCGTGCTCGATTTCGGCGTGGCGCGCACCGACGCGGACCCGTCGATCACCACCCGAGGGCAGGCGCTCGGCACGCCTGCCTACCTCGCGCCCGAACAGCTCGCCAACGAGCCCGTCGGCCCGGCCACCGACCTCTACGCGCTCGGCACCATGCTCTTCGAAGCGCTCGCGGGCGAGCTCCCGTTCGGCCAGCTCCCGCTCATGGCCGCGATGTACGCGCGGGCCTTCCGACGCGCGCCCTCGCTGTCGGAGGTCGCTCCGTCGGTCCCGTCGCACGTGGCCGAGGTCGTCGACGCGATGCTCCGGCGCTCGCCCGCGGACCGACCACGCTCCGCGGGCGAGGCGCTCGAACGCCTCCGCGGGGGGCAGAGCATCGCGCCGGCCGACGCGCTGCCGAGGCTGCGAGACGAGGCCCTGCTCCGCGAGGTGCTCGAGCGCGTCCGCGGGGGCCGCTCGGTCGATGTCGTCGGCCCTCGCGATTCGGGCCACGCGCAGTGCATCCGCGAGGCCGGCCGCTGCCTCGCCGCCGAGGGCAGGACCGTGCTCCACGCGGTGAGCGCGCGGGCCCCCTTCGCGAGCCTCGCCCCCGTGGTCGGTCGCCCCGAGCCTTCGGAGGCGCTCTCCGCGGTGGAGCGATGGGTGGAGGGGGCCCTCCACAAGCTGCTCTCCGAGGGAGCCGTCGTCACGGCGGACGACGTCGACGCGCTCGACCGATGGTCTCGCGAGGCGCTCGCGCGCGCGAGGACCGAGGGGGTGGTCCTCCGGGGCTTCTCGTCGGAGGAGGGCGCGAGCGGCGACGCGCTGCACGCGCGCCCGCTCGACGAGGCCGCGCTCCGAGCGCTCTTCGCGGGCCCCGATCGCGTGCACCACCTCCAGGAGGACGGCGCGCGGCTCCTGGGCGAGCGCTCCGGGGGCTGCCGCCTCCGCGTCGAGCGCGAGGTGCACGCGTGGATCCGCGCGGGCCTCGCGCGGTGGGACGGCGCCCTGCTGGTCTTGCGTCGCGACGACCTGGAGCGCATCGAGGTCGGGCTGCGCGCCGCCCCCTCGAACGCAGGAGCGTCGTGGCGTACGGTGCCCGAGCACCTGCGCGACCTGCTGGCGTGGGTGGCGCTCGCGTGGCCGAACGCCAGCGCGCCGCTCCTCGCCGAGGCGATGCAGGTCCCCCGCTGGGAGGTCGACGCGGGCCTCGAGGAGCTCGAGCTCTCTCACGCGCTGCTGCGAGGGCCCGACGGCCGCCTCACGGTCGAGATCCCCGTCGTCGCCGACGAGCTCTGGCCCGACGACCGCTGCGTCGAGGCGCATCGCGCGCTCGCCCGCGCGCTGCCGCCGGGCGCGGAGGGCAGGCTGATGCACCTCGTGGTGGCCGCGGGCTCGGGCACCGCCTCTCTCCAAGAGGTCGCGGACGAGGGCGTGGCCGCGGCCCATCGACATGGCGCGGCGGGGCACCTCGGGCGCGCCGAGGCCGTCCTCCGCGAGACCCTCCTCGAGCTGCACCGCCGCGGCGACGAGGCCCCCCGAGGCGAGCACGAGGCGACCGTGCTGGCAGCCTGGGTCGACGTCGCGCTCGCCGAGAACACCCCGCACGCCCTCGACCGGGTGCTCTACGAGATCACCCGCGCGCGCGACCCCACGCCGGCCCACGCGGCCATGGAGGCGCTCGTACGCGCGGCGCTACCGTCGCGTACGAACGGAGAGCACGCGCTGTCGCTCGCCGACGCGCTGCCCCCCCTCGAGGACGCGCGGCTCGACTGGTGGCGCCAGTCGGTGCGCGTCATCGCGGCGCGGCGCTGCTCTTTCGAGCGGGAGGAGGGCGTGCTCGACGACGTCGCGGCGTGGGCCGACAGGCTCGGGACGCCCGAGGCGCAGGCGAGCCTCGCGGCGTGGCGCGCGAGGCTCCGATACCGTCAGTACCGCTTCGACGAAGCGGCGGAGCTGTGGCTTCGGGCGGCGCGCGACGAGGTTCACCCCGTGCGTCGACTCTCGGCGATGACGGGGGCGTCGTCGGCGCTGATGGAGGCCGCGCGACACGGCGAGGCGGAGGCGTGGGCGCTGACCGCGCTCGACGCGGCCCGCTCGGCCCGCCACGCGTACTTCGAAGCGCGCGCCGAGTGGCTCGTGCGCGCCACGCGCTATCGACAGGGCCACGCGGATGACGTCGACCATGAGCTCGTCGACGCGGTGGCCGCGGTGGGCGTGGGTGACCTGGAGGCGCTGGTGTGCCTCAACGAGGCGGCGGTGGCGTGGCGCCTCGGGCGCCGAGAAGATTGCATCGCGCTCGCGAGGCGCGTGGCCGAGCTCTGGAGCCGCAGCGGCTGGTCATGGCCCCTGGTACTCCCGCGCGCGCTCGCGCTCGCCGCCCGCGGCCGCCCCGACAACGCCGACGCCGCGTCGCTCGCGCGGAGCGCCGCGGAGTGCCCCGCGCCCTCGGTCGGCGTGCAGGCGCTGGCGCTCCTGGCGCTCACGGCGCCTGTGCTGCGCGACGAGCTGCGCCCCGCCGTTCGGGCGCACGCCGGGCAGATCGCCCGCGAAACGTGGTGGGCCCGAAGGGAGATCGTGTCGGTCGCCGAGGCCCTGGCGAGCGTCGGCGACGACCCACGTCCGTAGCTCCGCGCCCGCTCGCCCTCACACCGCGCCCGCGATCGCCCTGCGGCCACGCTCGTTGTCGCGCTCCGCGCCCTTCTCCCCGCGCGCCGCACCGTCGGCCCCTCCCACCGCGCCCTTCGCACCCCGCACCGCGCCCTTCGCACCCCGCACCGCGCCCTCACCCACCCCACACCGCGCCCGTCGATCCCTCACTCCGCGTCGACGCGCGCGAGCACCCGCGCGATGGCCCTCTCGAACACCTCCTCGCGCGGCAGCAGGCTCACCACCAGGTACGCCTCGCGCGCGAAGTCGAAGAACCACCCCGGCTGCACCAGCACGTCGTCGTCGTCGAGCAGCGAGAGCACCCACGCCTCCTCGCTGCGCGTGCGCGGAACGCGCAGCACCGCGTACCAGCCCCCGTCGGCCGCGAGCAGCGTCGCGCGCGAGCCCTCACCCACCGCCCGCTCGACCGCACGGCGGTTGGCCGTCACCCGCTGCATCACCGCGCGCTGCGCCTCGGCGCGCCGCGCGAGAAAGCCCGCGGCCGCGTGCTGCACCGGAGCCCCCACCGAGAGGTAGCAGTCGGCGATCATCTCCAGCCGCGCGAGGGCCTCGCGCCGTTGCTCGTCGGCGCCCCCCACCGCGATCCATCCGAGCTTCATCTGCGGCAGCGCCACGACCTTGCTGAGCCCGCTCAGCGTGAAGGTGAGCGCGGCCTCCTCGTCGACGAAGCTCGCGACGCGCGTGGGGTCGTCGCGCCACGCGTAGTCGCCGAACACCTCGTCGACCACCAGCGCGAGCCCGTGGGCGCGGCAGAAGTCCGTGAGCGCCCGCCGCTCGTCGCGCGACACGAACGACCCGGTGGGGTTGTTCGGGTGCACGAGCAAGACCGCGCGCGTGCGGTCGGTCCTCGCGCGCTCGAGGGCGCCCGTGTCGAGCTCCCAGCGGCCCTCGTACGAGAGCGCGAAGGGGCGCAGCGCGACGCCTTCGAGCTTCGCCAGGTCGTCGAAGAGGGGGTAGCTCGGGTGCGCCACGAGCACGTCGTCTCCGGGGTCGCACAGCAGCTTGAAGAGCCACCCGTACGCCTCGCTCGTGCTCGCGGTGAGCACCACGCGCCCGAGGTCGACCTCGTAGCCGCGCTCGCGGTAGTACCCGCGCACCGCCTCGCGCGCGACCGAGAGCCCGCGCGGGTCGGGCTCGTAGCGCGCCACCGACGGCGACGAGAGCGCGCCGTAGGCGTCACCCCACGGCAGCGAGAGCCCGACGCGCGTGGGGTTCGACTCGGTGAGGTCGTCGAAGGGGCGCCCCGAGGCGCGGCGCGCGTCGACCGCGAGCGAGAGGGCGTTGGGAGAGAGGTTCCAGCGGGCGCGCGACGAGAACACCTCAGTGCGGCCCGAGGTACAGCCCCGCGAGCACGAGGATCAGCACGCCCGTGAGCGCCAGCACCGCGATCACCCGCGGGTCGAGCTTGAACCGGTCGAGCATCACGCGCCCGGCCTCGCGCAGCGCCTCGTCGTCGCTCGCGGTGAGCCTCCGCGCGATCGCCTGGGCCTCGCGAAAGTTGCCGCGGGTCAGGGCGTCTTCCATCGCGGCGACGTCGGGGTGCTGCGGGGCCGCTTCGGGAGCGGGCGCGGCCTCGGGGGGCTTCTCCGTCGCTTCGGGCTCGTCGGCCATCGGGGCGCGGGACTCTACCGCGCGCGCGTGATGCCCGCGAGGTCTTCGAGAAAGTCTGCGTTGCGCGCGCAGACCACCGCCACCTCGGGGTCGCGCGGGCGCATCAGCCGGATCGCGCCGCGGCCGCACTCGACCTGGCACGCGCCGCACGCCACGCAGCGCGAGTCTTCGACCGCCGCGAGGCGCACCACCACCCCGTCGCCCTTGCGCAAGACCCACGGAGAGACCGCGTCCCACGGGCAGACCTCGCTGCACCAGCCGCAGCCCGAGCAGAGCGCGAGGTCGACCCACGCCAGGGCCCGCGTGCGGGGCTCGCAGAGCGAGAAGGGCACCCCCTGGTGGTCGAACACCGCCTCGTCACGGCACGCGACGCCGCAGGCGCCGCAGTCGATGCAGCGCGCGGGGTCGATCACGTGGAGGCGGCGGTTCTCTCCGTGAATCGCGCCCGTCGGGCACGACGACACGCACGCAGCACACCCCGTACACCGCTCTGAGATCGTGAAAGACATACGCGCTCGTCGCGTGTGCGACAGCGTTTGCCTAGAGCGCGCGCGAGGGTGGGTCAAGCACCGGCGGGCCGCGACGTCGCGGCGAACTCCACGCCCACGCGCGCGCCGCCGCCCGGCAGGTTCTCGGCCCACGCGCGGCCTCCGTGGACCTCCGCGATCCTTCGAACCAGCGCGAGCCCGAGGCCCACGCCGGCCCTCCCCCCGCGCCGCGCGCCGTCGCCGCGGTAGAAGGGTTCGAACGCGCGCGCGAGGTCCTCGTCGGTGAAGCCCTCTCCGTCGTCGTCGACGGCGAAGCGCACGGCCCCGTCGCCCGACGACACCCGCAGCGCCACCGGCGCGCCGCCGTGCTTTCGCGCGTTGGCGAGCAGGTTCGCCAGGGCCGTCTGCACCAGCGTGGCGTCGCCCTCGAAGCTCCTCACCTCGCCCTCGACCACGCGCAGCGAGGGGTCGAGCCCCGCGCGCTCGAGCGCCCTCGCCGCGACGGCGGCGGGGTCGAGCGACACCTTGCGCAGCGCGTCGAAGTCCATGCGCGACGTGGCGAGCAGGTCGCCCACGAGCGCGTCGATCCCTTCGAGCTCGCGGTCGACGTCGTCGAGGGAGCGCTCGCGCGCGGGCTCCCCGTCGCGCAACGTCTCGAGCATGAAGCGCAGCCTCGCGAGCGGCGAGCGGATCTCGTGCGACACCGCCGCGAGGAGGTTGCGCTGGTCCTCGATCTGCCGCTCGATGCGCCCGGCCATGTCGTTGACGGCGTGGGCGATGGCGCCGAGCTCTCCCGCGTCGTGCCATCCGAGCTGCATGCGACTGGCGAGGCGCCCGCGGCCGATGTCCTGCACCACGCGCACGAGCTCGGTGAGCGGGCGCGTGAGGCGCCGCGCCATGAGGCCCGCGACGGTCCAGAGCGCCAGCACCACGACGCCGAGCGCCGCCACCGACTGCCGCCAGCGCCGGGGGTCGTTGTGCCGCTGCGTGCAGACGCGCACCGCCCCCACCGTGCGCCCGCCCTCGCGCACGTCGAGGGTGGCCGCGGGCCGCTCGCACGCGGGCTCGTCGCGCGCGCCCTCGGGGGTGTACGTGGCGATCGCGGCGCGCCCCTCGTCGAAGAGGGTCACGTCGACGTCGAGGTCGCGCGCCATCGCGCGGGCGAGCTCGTCGCGCTGCGCGGGGAAGTGCCACACCGCCGCGAAGCGCCCGCTGGCGAAGGTCTCGACGCGCCGCACCTCGTCGCGCCACGTGGGCCCCTCGTGCAGCGCCGACGTCACCGCCCCGACGATGAACACCGTCGCGAGGATCGACGCCGCGTAGCCCATGAAGAGCCTGCGGTGGAGCCTGGCTTTCAAGTACCAGCGCAGCCCGCCGGGGCGGCGCGGCGGGCCGCAGGGGGGCGGCGCCCCGTGGACGTGGTGAAAGTGCCAGGGCGGTCGCGGCGGTCGCACGGGCGCTACCCCGCGGCCTCGTCGCGCACGAGCACGTAGCCCGCGCCGCGCACGGTCTTGAGCAGCCGCGGGGCGCGCGGGTCGTCGCCGAGCTTCTGCCGCAGGTGGGAGATGTGCACGTCGACGGCGCGCTCGCCCACCATGGCGTCGCCGCGTCCCGAGTCCGAGAGCAGCGCGTCGCGCGAGACCACGCGCCCGGCGCGGCGGGCGAGGGCCACGAGCAGGTCGAACTCGACGCCCGTGAGCTCGACGCGCGCGCCGCCCACCCTCACCTCGCGGCCCTGCACGTCGATGGCGATGGCGCCCACGCGCAGCTCGCTCGCCACCGCGCCGGGGTGCGCGCGGCGCAAGACCGCCCGCAGCCTCGCGAGGAGCTCGCGCGGAGACACGGGCTTGGGGAGGTAGTCGTCGGCGCCGAGCTCGAGGCCCACGACCCGGTCGGTCTCGTCGCCGCGGGCCGTGAGCATGAGCACGGGCACGTTGCTCCTCGCGCGGATGCGCCGGCAGACCTCGAGCCCGTCGAGGCCCGGCATCATCACGTCGAGGAGCACCGCGTCGTACGAGCCCGACTCCAGCATCGCGAGGCCGCGGCCGCCGTCGGGCGCGTGCTCCGCGGCGACCCCGTTCTGCGCGAGGTACGCGGCGACCAGCTCCGCGAAGCGGGCGTCGTCGTCGATGTGGAGCACGCGGAGGGTCATGGGAGGGGAGGAGGCGAGTCTACCAGCGGTAGGGCGGGGCGTGCGGAGGGGCGTCGGCGCCCGCGGAGCCGCGCGCGGCGTCGACGCAGACGCGGGCGACGTGCTCCTCGAAGGATCGGCGGTGCTCGCGGCGGCAGTGGGCGCCGTGGCAGAAGGCGCTCCCGTAGCCGGCGACGGTGCCGAGGGCGAGCAGGGCGATGGTGACCTTGCGGCGGATCATGGCGGTTCTCCTCGTGGTGCGATGGGTTGCGTGCGTCACGCGCGGTAGGGGCCGCCGCGCCAGTTCGACCAGAAGCCGACGCCGCGCTCGAGCATGTCGGCGAGCTCGCGGCGCTGGCGCTCGTCGAGCACCTCGTGGACCTTCGCCAGCGCTTCGAAGAGGCCCTTCTGCGCCGACTCGAGGGCGGCGTCCTGGCGCGTGAACGCCTCGACCATCGCCGCCTCGTCGAAGCGCTCGCCGCGGAAGGCCTTCGCCACGTCGCCCGCCGTGCCGTGCACCGCGTCGCGCCCCTCGCGGCCCTTGGCGCGCAGCGTCTCGACCGCCTCGAGGATCACCTTCTCCTGCCCCGGCGTCGTGTCGAGGCGCTCGAAGAGCCCGCGCAGCATCCAGCGCTGCGGGTCGCGCCCGCCGCCCCAGTGACCGTGGTGGCCGTGGTGGTGGCCGCGGCCCCACCCCCCGCCGCACCCGCCGCCGCCGCACCCGCCGCCCCCGCCGCCGCCGCAGCGACCGCCGTAGCCGCAGCCCCCGTAGCCGCACGCGCGGCCGTGGCGAAGGGTCTTGATGAGGCCGATCAGGCAGGCGGTCCCGATGATGAATCCCAACATGGCTCGTGGCTCTCTTTCCTGGCCGGAGGTGGTTCGTTCCCCCGGTCTGGGCGAGAGAATGGCGAGCGCGTGTGAAGCGCGTTCGGGGCGGCGTGTGAAGAAGTGTGAAGGGCGCTCGTGCTATGGGTAGCGCCCCGATGGCCCGCCTCTCGCTCCGCGTGATCCCGCTCACCGTCGCGTCGCTCGCGCTGCCCGCGGCCGCGCGCGCCGACCCCTACCACGTGCTCAGCGTGGGGCCGTTCGGCGGCCTGCTCGGCGGCGGCGGCGCGCTCCAGCTCGGGGGCGGCGTCGAGGCGTCGCTCCTGCGCCTCGAAGGCCCGATGCACCGCAACGCCTTCCTCGTGGGCGGCGTCGCGCAGCTCGGGGGCTTCGCGCGCAACGGCGACGCCACCCTCTACGGCATGCTCGGCGGCGAGGTCGCGTACGGCGGCGTCGGCATCGAAGCGGGCGCGTACGCGCAGTCCGCGGGCGGCGGCTACGGGTCGTCGCTGGGCGCTCGCCTCGGCGCGTACCTCTCGCTCGGCGTGCTGTGGGTGTCGGGCGGCGTGCACGTGCCCGTCGTGCAGTCGTCGGCCGCGATGGAGCTCGGCGTGCAGGGCTACTTCATCGGCGGATTCAAGTACCCGCTCACCCTCGGCGGCGAGAGCCCGTACAGCGGCCTCTTCAACTTCTCGTTCGGTCGCGGCAGGCCCCTGGTGTACGGCGGCGCGCCCGTGGTGGCCGAGCGCGCGAGCGGCCCCGCGTGGGTCGACGACCTGTCGCCCGAGGTCAACTCCCTCGACGCGGCCACGCGCGAGGCGCTCGCGTCGGCGTGGCTCGACGACGCGCTCGCCGAGCACGCCTCGGTCGCGGCCTTCACCCGCGTGGCGATGCAGCTCCTCGCGGTGGGCGCGCCGCCCGAGCTCCTCGAAGACGCGCACCGCGCCGCGCTCGACGAGGTGCGCCACGCGAAGCTCTGCTTCACCCTCGCCAGCCTCTACGGCGCGCGCTGGGAGGCGCCGGGCCCGCTCTCGCCCGACGCCATTCGTCACGCCGTGTGCGACCGCCCCACCCTCGCGCGCGAGGCGCTGCTCGAGGGATGCCTCGGCGAGGGCGTGGCCGCGGCCATCGCCCGCGCGTCGTGCGAGGCGGTCGAAGACCCCGACGTGAAGCGCGTGCTCGAGGTCATCGCCGGCGACGAGGCGCGCCACGCCGACCTCGCGTGGAGGATCCTCGCGTGGTGCCTCGACACGGGCGGCGCCCCCGCGGCCGACGCGGTCGCCGACGCGCTGCGCGCCCTCGCCGCGGCGAGCTTCTCGCTCGACCTGCCGCGCGGCGTCGACGCAGGCGCGTGGGTCGCGTGCGGCCGCATGGAGCCCGCGCGCGCCGAGGCCCTGCACGACGCCGTCTCGCGCGCCGTGGCCGAGCGCGCGTGGCGCCACCCCGCGATGGCCGGGCGCGTGTCGGCGATCTCTCCGAGGCGCGCCGCGCCGCGGTCGCGAAGGGAGCGCGGGTCGTGAGCTACGCGGTGAAGGAGGTCTTCGCGACGCTCCAGGGCGAGGGCTACCACGCGGGCCGCGCGGCGGTGTTCGTGCGCTTCACGGGCTGCAACCTCTGGACGGGCCGCGAGGCCGATCGCGCCAGGGGCCCCGGCGGCTGCTCGCGCTGGTGCGACACCGATTTCGTCGGCACCGACGGCTCGGGCGGTGGGCGCTTCGCCGACGCCGACGCGCTCGCCGACGCGGCCCTTCGCGCGTGGTGCGAGGGGCGCCCGCGCGGCGCGCGCATGTTCGTGGTGTGCACGGGCGGCGAGCCCACGCTGCAGCTCGACGAGGCCCTCGTCGCGGCGCTGCACGCGCGCGGCTTCGAGGTGGCGATCGAGACCAACGGCACGCGGCCCGTGCCCGCGGGCGTCGACTGGGTGTGCGTGAGCCCCAAGGCCGGCGGCGAGCTCGTGGTGACCTCGGGCGACGAGCTCAAGCTCGTGTTCCCGCAGGAGGGCGCGGAGCCCGAGCGCTTCGAGGGCCTCGCGTTCGGGCACTTCTTTCTGCAACCGATGGACGGCCCCGACCGGGCGAAGAACACCGAGGCCGCGGTGCGCCACTGCCTCGCGCACCCTCGGTGGCGCGTGAGCCTTCAGACCCACAAGCTCCTGGGGATCCCGTAGCTACGGCGCGTTCGGCGAGGGGATGGGGATCATCCCCTGCCCGGGGTACACGGGCTGCGCCGCGGGCTCGGGCAGCGCGGCGAGCGTGACGTCGACGTCGACGGGGCGGCCCTCGCGCACGAGCTCGACGTGCGCGCGGTGCCCGATCCCCGCCGACGAGGCGAGCCACGGGAGCTGCGTCGGGTCGTTGATGTCGTGGCCGTCGAACTTGCGGATGACGTCCCCCGGCCGGATGCCCGCGCGCGCCGCGGGCGAGCCGTCGACGACCTCGCGCACCAGGGCGCCGTGCGTGTCGGGGAGGTTCATGAACTCGAGCATCTGCTGGGTGACCTCGGCCGGCGAGATGCCCAGCCACGAGCGCACCGCGCGGCCGTACTGACGGAGCTGCGGCAGCACCGTGCGCGCCATGTTGATCGGGATGGCGAAGCCCACGCCCTGCGCGTCGCGGCGCACGGCGACGTTGATGCCCACGACCTCGCCCGCGAGGTTGAGCAGCGGCCCGCCCGAGTTGCCCGGGTTGATGCTCGCGTCGGTCTGGATGAGGTTGCCGAAGCTCCCCTCGCCCAGGTCGACCTCGCGGCCGGTGCGCCCCGTGGCGCTCACGATGCCCGCGGTGACCGTCTGCGAGAGGCCGTAGGGGTTGCCGATGGCCGTCACCCAGTCGCCCACTTCGAGGCGGTCGCTGTCGCCGAGGCGCGCGGGCTGAAGCCGCACGCCCGGGGCCTTCACGCGCAGGAGGGCCACGTCGAGCCGCGGGTCGCGGCCGAGCACGGTGGCCTCGAAGCGGCGGCCGTCGTCGAGCTGCACCTGGATGAACTCCGCCCCCTCGATCACGTGGTTGTTCGTGAGGAGCTCGCCGTTGTCGGCGATGAGAAACCCGGTGCCCTTGCTGAGCGAGTAGCGCTCGTGCGGGCGCGACCAGCCCCACACGTCTCCCACGACCTGACGGGTGTTGGCGAAGATGCTCACCACCGACCCCCGCACGGCGCGAACGAGCGGCGCGAAGGAGCTCGGGCTGCCCGGCAGCGGGCCTTGACCGCCGACTAGCGGCGGCGCGGGGTTCGAGGGAGGCGTCGACGCGGGAACCGTGGCGCTCGCGGCGCGCGACGCGTCGGGGTGCTGCGACGAGGGGATGGGCACGAGGCGCGCGGGGTCGTCGCGCCGCTGGAGATTGCGGCACGAGACCGCGGAGGCGCCCAGCGTCAGCGCGAGGGCCAGCGTGAGGATCCGCGGGGTCGTGGGCATTCGAGAATCACCTCCCGGTATGTTGCTTCGCCAGGTCGATGAAGCGCATCCGCAGGTCGAACAGGATCTGATGGAGCAGCCGCTCCTCGGCGCCCGTGAGGTTGCCCTTCGTCTTCTCTTGAAGGAGCACCAGGATGTCGATGTTCTGGCGCGCGAGGGGCAGGTCGGGCTCGTGGCGCTGCCCGTCGGGGGCGGGCGTGAGGCCCATGTGCACGAGCGCCGACGCCGAGAGCGACAGCACGAAGGTCGTGAAGTCGATCGGCGGGTACGCGTCTCCCGCGTGCGGGAGGGGGGCGTCGGTGTCGTCGTGCGGGGCGTCGTGAGGTTCGTTCGCCATGGAGATCGCGCTATCACGCCGGGGCCTGCGCGCGCAACGACACGCCGCCGAGGCCGTGACGCAACGATCAACCCTCGTCGTCGTCGCCCTCTTCCACGTCGTCGTCGTCGTCGTCGACATCGGGCGCCGAGGCGAGCTCCTCGTCTTCGCCGAGGCGGGCGCGCATCACTTCGGCGTTGGCGCCCGCATCGGGAAGCGCCTCGAGGAACTTCTGGTACTCCTCGCGGGTCACGATGCCCTTGCGGATGTTGCGCTCGACGACGCGGCGGTCGACGAGCGAGTGGAGCGGGGTCACGTCCTTGCGCATGGGTTCCTCTGCCTCGGTGAGAATTGCGGGCCGCGGACCCTACGAACGAACCGCCGGACCGTCAAGCGCGTCGCTGGCGCGCTCTCCCTCCCGCTGCTAGCGTCGCCGCCGCCGCCCGCGGGACTCTGACGCGACTGCCGAAGACCAGTTTTTGAGACTGTGAATACGCTGGTCGCGTCGCCCTCTCCCCGGGCGGCGTTGCATTTCCCCATGCGCCCCGACGTCGACCGCCTCGAGCGCGAGGACCTCGCGATGTTCATCAACGCCTGCTTCGCGTGCACCGGGCAGGCGGAGTACTACGCCGACTCGCGCGGCCAGGACGTCGCCATCAGCTTTCTGCACGAGTACACCCTCGGCAACTACCGCAGGCTCTACGCGCGCACCCTCGCCGCGGGCGTCAACCACTTCAACCAGTCGCTCATCGTGACCAACCTCCTGGCCGCGGGCGCGCCCCGCGCCGAGCGAGACCGCGCCGAGGAGGGCGCCCTCATCGCCGAGGCCCTGCGCCGTCTCCCCGCGCCGCGCGCGTGGCGCGTGCTCGCCTCGCTCGGCGAGCGGCGGGTCAACAACCGCCGCGCCCGCGCCGTGGTGCGCGAGTTCGTCGAGCTGCGCCGCGACGTGGCCCTCGACGCGGTGAAGTACCGCCCGCGCGTGCGCGCCGCCGCCCGCCACGCCCACGCCCCGCTGCCGGGCGAGCTGCCCGCGTTCCTCTTCGGCGACGCGCGACGTCGCAAGGCCCCCTTCACCACGCCCCTGTTCGAGTGGCACCGCCGCGCGCGCACCGACCCCGAGGCCGTCTACCGCCTGCCCTACACCGTGGCCGAGGGCTTCGCCGCGAGGCACCGCATCCCGCGCGAGACCTTCCTCACGCGCATCGAGCCCATGCTCACGCCCGCCGAACGCTTGCGCCTGCAATCGTCGTCGCGCGACGCGGGCGCCGCCGTGGCGCTCGACCCGCGCCGCCTCGACCTCACGCGGCTCTGCCTCTACGCGCTCTCGCTCCCCGCGCGCGAGCGGGCCTCGCTGCACGGCGCGCTCGTGGCCGCCGCCGACCGCGCGCTGCGACGGGCGCCCGTGCGCCTCGGCCGCGTGGCCGCCGTGCTCGACCGCTCGCACTCCGCCGGGGGAAGCCACGAGAAGGCCCGCCGCCCCCTCGCCGTGGCGCTCGGCGTCGCGTACCTGCTCGACGCCGCCGCGCAGGAGTTCCGCGCGTTCTGGACGCCTCCCCTCGACGACGCGCTCGACGCCGAGGCCACCGGGCAGACCGACCTCGCGTCGCCCCTCGTCGACGCGCTCGAGGCGAGGCCCGACCTCGTGGTGATCGTCTCCGACGGCTTCGAGAACCGCCCCCGCGGCGGCGTCGCCGAGGTGCTGCGCCACTACCGCCAGCGCGTCGCGCCCGACCACCGCGTGTCGGTGGTGCACCTCAACCCCGTGTTCGACCACGAGCGCCTCGCCCCGCGCTCGCTCGCCCCCTCGGTCGCCACCGTGGGCCTGCGCGACGCCGAGGACCTCTTCACCATGCTGGGCTTCGCGCGCTTCGCCGAGGGCAGCGGCACGCTCGCCGAGCTCGAAGCGTGGCTCTCGGCGCGCGTGCGGCGCTTTCTCGGCGAGCGCGCGCACGAGGCCCCCGCGCCCGACGACGAGGAGGCGCCGTGAAGCTCGCGCCCCTGGGCTCGCTCCCGCTCCCCGGCGTCGAGGCGCTGCCCTCGCAGCCCTTCGGCCCGCTGCAGCTCGTGCCGCTCGTGCGCGCGCACGCCGTGGGTGACCTGCCGCTCGCGCCCCTGGCGCACGACCGCGACGCGGCCGTCGAAGGCCCCGCCCTCGCGCCCCACGGCGCGGTGACGGGCTTCGACGAGTCGGGGCCGGTGGTGACCTACGGCACGCAGGTGACGAGCGCGCGCGCGGGCGTCGACCGCAAGCTCCGCGCGGCGCCGCTGGCGTACCCCATCGGGCGACGCGACGCGGTGGGGCGCGCGCGCATGGTGCCGATGCACCTCGCGCTCGAAGGGATGCTGCTCGCGGCCCTCGACGCGCGCCCCGAGGCGTGGTCGCGGCGCTCGCGCGAGCGCGTGTACGACGGCTCCGCGCGGCAGGAGCGCTCCGCGGCCTCGGTGGTCGAGTCGGCGCTGCGGGCCTTCGAGCTCGACGCGCATCAGAGCGGGATGCTCCTCTACGCGGCCGACACGCTGCTGGCGGCGTACCTGGCGCCGTCGCCCGAGGTCTACGCCGCGCTGCACCGCGCGCTGGTGGGCGACCTGCTCGGGGGCACGATCCAGTACCACCTCACGCAGCACGACGCGGCCTCGCGGCCCTTCACCCTCGAGCTCCCCGGCAGGGCCGTGCGCACGCTCGCCGACCTGCGCGCGGCGCTCGCCCTCACGCGCACCCCGTGGCCCACCGCGGCGGCGGCCGCGCGCGACGGCGTCGCCCCGTCGCCCCTCACGGTGCGGGCCTCGGTGCGCGCGCAGCCCTTCACGCTGCGGCGCTTCACCACGTCGTTCACGCTCGGCCAGGGCAACGGGGTCGGCGAGGCGGTGCACCGCGACGACGGCGCGCTCGCGTGGCTCGCGTACCACCGGCTCTCCGACGCGCAGACGCGCCGCGCGTACCTGCTCTCGGAGCTCGCCGCCGCGGGATGGAGCCCCGCCACGCTCGCCACCCGCCGCGGCCGCGGCGCGTACGACGACGCCGAGCGGCAGCTCCGCAACGCGGGCTTCGAACACGTGCTCGCGGT
>JBDHVF010000061.1:0-18291 GCA_039809605.1 Polyangiales bacterium
TGCGGTACGACACCCGCGAGCTCGCGCTCTCGGAGGGGATCGTGGTGGCGGCGCCGCCCCTCGCGGGGCTCCTCCGGGCCGCGCTCGCGGAGACCGAGGCGCCGACGTGAGAGACGATTACGAGACGAGGGTGGGGGGCGGTGTTAGGATCGCGCCCATGACGGACGCGGAGCCCACCTGCCACGCGTGCAACGCCCCCATCGAGGGGGAGCCCGCCGGGCGCGGGCTCATGGTCTTCGTGCGGGGCGACCAGGTCGAGTACGAGGAGCCGCCGCTCTGCGAGCGCTGCGCGCACGCGATCAGCATGACGGCGCTCTACCGCTGGGAGATCGAAGAGGAAGAGGGCTGAGCCCGGCGTCATGATGTGGCCCGCCCGCTCCGCGATTCGCCCCGTGCCCTCGCACGCCGTCGTGCCCCGTGAGGCCGTCGACTCGGTGGAGGCCGAGCTCGAAGGCGCCGACGACCTCGAGGCCCGCATCGGCCACGCCTTCCGCGAGCTCGACACCGCGCAGCCGTCGCTCTCGAGCTTTCTGCGCAACGAGCTCGACGCGGTGAGCGACGACACGGCGTCGGCGCTCGGGCAGTTCCTCGGCGTGGCGGTGCACCAGGCCTTCGTCGAGGCCTTCGGGCAGCGGCTCCGCGCGGTCGAAGAGAACTCCCTGAGCTCCACGCGCGCGACCTTCGACTGGGACGAGGAGCTGCGCCGCGGCGCCGCCGACGAGATGCTCGAGAGCGACGACCTCGTGGCCATCGGCCAGCCGCACCTGATGTCGTTCGTGCGCGAGCAGCTCGACGCCGCGCTCGAGCCCGACGAAGACGGCGACGCGCCCGACGTCGACCTCGACGCGGTGTCCACGGTCTACCGCACGATCCTCATCGAGATCCTGGCGCTCGGCCAGGCCGTGACCCCGCCGCGCGGGGTCGTCTCGACGGGCGTGTTGATGTAGCGCGCTTGCGGTCGCCCCGCGGGTCGCGATACCCAACGGGCACCATGCGAGCCCTGCACACGACGGCCGCGCTCCTCCTCGCGCTCTCGACCGGGTGCGCGGGCGCGGGGCGCTACGGCTACGCCCAGACGTACGCGCCCCTCGGCGACGAGCAGCCGTGGATCTCCCGCGCCCGCGCCGACGCGGTCTACGACGAGGTGCGGCGCATGCCCGACCAGTACCAGAACGAGACGCTGTCGTTCTTCGGCGTGGTGACGGGCGTCGAGCCCGGCCGCGGGTCGTCGCCCGCGCGCGTGTCGATGCAGATCCGCACGCACCAGGAGCGGCACCTCTGCGACGACGAGACCGAGCGGAGCTGCCGCGTGACGGTGAGCGAGCGCGACGGGGGCCCCTTCACGGCCCTGATCGACCTGCGGCCCGAGGACGCCGCGGGCGAGAACCGCGTGCAGGTGTTCTCGCTCCTGCGCGTGTTCGGCAGGCTCGTGCCGGGCGAGTACGACGCGCAGGGCGGGCCCGTGATCCGCGCGGAGTACTACCGCCACTGGCCCCGCGGCGAGTACGTGACCACCGCCGCGGCCGCGGCGATGCGGCGGTAGAAGAACCCCGCGGGGGCGCGCGTAGAACGCGCCGGAGCGTCGTCTCGCGCCCTCATGGCGAAAGCTGGAGGCGCGGCGCCGAGAGGCGGTAGAGTCCCGCGCTCCACACACTTCATCAGGAGAACCATGAACATTCCTATGAGCTTTCGCAGCGTGGTGATGGGCCTCGGGGTGCTGGCCGCGTTCGGCTCGGGCTGCGTCGTCGAGGTCGTGCACGGGCCCTACGAGGCCTGCAAGGCCGGCGAGGCGTGCTCGAACGGCACCGTGTGCCTCTCGGCGTCGTACACGTCGAACGGCTCCCCCGCGAACTACTGCTCGGTGAACTGCACGCGCGGCGAGCAGTGTCCCTCGTCGCCGTACGGCTCGGCCTACGCGCCGACGTGCGTGGTGAGCGCGAGCGCGGGCACGGGGCTCTGCTACGACAGCTGCGTCTCGAACTTCGACTGCGGCACGGGCACGCAGTGCTCGCTCGTGCCCGGCACCGGCGTCGGCACGGTGCCCGCGGTGCGCATCTGCGCCCCCGTCGGCACCGGGACGACGGCCTGCGGCGCGTCGGGCCAGACGTGCTGCGCGGGCAACACCTGCATCTCGGGCCTCGCGTGCAACGCGGGCGTGTGCGGCGCGCCCGTGGCGTGCGGCGCGGCGGGCCAGGCGTGCTGCGCGGGCAACGCGTGCAGCGGGGGCCTGGTGTGCGGCGCGTCGGGGAGCTGCGTCGCCGCGAGCGCCGTTCGCAACCCCTACCAGAAGTGCACGCCCACCACCGAGGCGTGCTCGGGCGGCACGACCTGCCAGCTCTCGACGGGGCAGGCGGCGGGCAAGAGCCAGGGCAGCTTCTGCACGGCCCGCTGCACCAGCGACGCGACGTGCCCGGCGACCCCCGGCGGAGGCTCCGCGGCCTGCCTCAACCTCACGGGCACGTCGGGCAGCGAGCAGTGCTTCCGTCGCTGCAACAGCACCACCGACTGCGCCAGCGACAACACCACCTGCACGATGTTCAACACCGCGAGCGGCGCGGTGCAGGTGTGTGTGCCCGTCGGCCCGCGCGGCTGACCGCATCGCCTTCCCCGCGCGGCTGGTATCCTCCCGCCGCGTGAGCCCTTCATCCCCCGCCTTCGCGCGCGCGCTGCTCGTCGCGCTGGCGTGCGCCGGGTGCGGTACGCCCGACGACCCGGTGCACCCGAGCTACGACCCCTGCGTCGCGCCCGAGCCCTGTGGGCTGTCGACCACGTGCGAGCGCGTGGCGCTCACGGCGACGGGCGCCGCGGCCTCCCTCTGCACGCGCGCGTGCGCGCTCGACGCCGACTGCCCGGGCTTCAGCGCGCGCTGCGTGATGGCCCCCACCGACGGAGGGGCGCCCTCGGGTCAGTGCTACCGCGAGTGCACGGCCGACCTCGACTGCCGCGCGGGCACGGCGTGTCACGCGCTGCGCCTCGGGGGCGCGCTCACGGGCCTGTGCGTGCCCGACACGGGCCGAAGGGGCTGCCGCACGAGGGCCGACTGCGCGCCCTTCGAAGACATCTGTGACCTGAGCGACGCGGGCGCGTCGCCCTTCGACGCGTCGGCGGCGTCGGGGCGGTGCCGCTACGGAACCGCGGAGCCGTAGAGGGCGATCTACGCCTCGGCGAGGCGCTCGGCGTCCTCGTCGGAGAGGTCGAAGTTCGACCACACGTTCTGCGAGTCGTCGTGGTCGTCGAGGTTCTCGGCGAGCTTCACGGCGAGCTCGGCGTCGCGGCCCGAGACCGTGACGGTGTTCTTCGGCACCATGGCGAGCTGCGACGACTTCACGGCGATCTTCGCGGCCTCGAGGGCGGCGCGCACCGTGTCGACCTCGGCCGGCGGCGTGATGACGAGCCACTCGTCGCCCTCGTCGGAGATGTCTTCGGCGCCGGCGCCGAGGGCCACGTCGAAGAGCTGCTCCTCGGTGGCGGCCTTCTTCGCGAGGCGCACGTGGCCCTTGCGGTCGAAGGCCCACGACGCGGTGTTCGACGAGCCCATGGTGCCGCCGGCCTTCTCGAAGATCTTGCGGACCTCGGCGACGGTGCGGTTGCGGTTGTCGGTGAGCACTTCGACGATGAAGAGCGTGCCGCCGGGGCCGGTGCCCTCGTAGGTGATCTCCTCGTAGTTGACGCCCTCGAGCTCGCCGGTGCCGCGCTTGATGGCCTTGGCGATGTTGTCGCCCGGCATGTTCTCGGCGCGCGCGGCGTCGGCGGCCTTGCGCAGCCGGGGGTTGCCGCCGGGGTCGCCCCCGCCCATGCGGGCGGCGACGGTGATCTCCTTGATGAGCTTCGTCCAGACCTTGCCCTTCTTGGCGTCGGCCGCGCCCTTCTTGTGCTTGATCGTGGACCAGCGAGAGTGCCCGCTCATGGCGTCTTCATCTCCGATGATGTCGTGCTGAGGTTCCGCGGCGCATCGCGCCCGGCGTTGTCGAGGGGGTGCGGAATCTAGCAGCCCCGACGCGCAGCGCTCAACGGTTCCACGCGCGAAGAATCGTGATGGCCCCCCACGAATCTCTTGACAGGGCGGGGCCCTTCCGTCAGAGTCCGCGTCCCCATCGCGAGGATGGCGGAATTGGCAGACGCACTAGCTTGAGGTGCTAGCGGGTAACACCGTGGGGGTTCAAGTCCCCCTCCTCGCACTCCCGTAAGCCCTCGGAATCCTTCAGGTTCCGGGGGCTTCGTCTTTTCGGCCGGACCATTGCGTGGACCATTGGGCGGGTCGTCGCATGAATCCGTCACTTTCCCCTTGACAACCTCTTCGGAAGCCTTGGCCTCGAACAGGCTGTTGGGGAGCGCCGGAAAAGGTGAGCCGAAGCCCTCGCGCACCACGACCGCCTCGCGGATGTAGCCGTCGGTCGTCGAGAAGCTCTTGTGCCCGGCCCGACGCTGGATCTTGAGGGGCTCGTCGCCACGCACGGCCATCCACGTGATGCCCGTGGCGCGCAGGTCGTGGAAGGTCACGTTCTTGCGCGTGCGGTCGGAGGCGAAGAGTTCACTGCGTGACACGCCCGCGACCTTGAGGTAGCGGCGCAACTCCTCGGCAAGCTCGTTCTCGTGGGGGAACCAGGGGAACACCCGGCTGCCCTTCGCGGCGTCCTTCATCGCGCGCAGGAGCGGCAGGAGCGCGGGCTCGATGTTGAAGCGCCGCGCCTCCTCGCCCTTGGTCTCCTTCTCGACGCCCCGGTCGCGGTCGAACGAGCGGTGGATGTGGACGACGCCGTGGTCGAGGTCGAGGTCCTCCCAGTGCAGCGCCTGGAGCTCCCCGGCACGGGCGTAGAGGTACACCGCCACGACGAAGAGGCGGCGCCAGTCGAGCCCCACGGCCTCGCACTCGATGAGGCGCAGGAACTCGTTGGGGAAGAGGTAGACCTTGGCCTTGCGAGTGCCACGGTCGGGCGGGCTGACGTTGGCGCAGGGGTTGTCGTCGCGCACGCGCAGGGCGCGTGCCTTGGAGGCGCTCGCATCGCGGAACATCGCGCACAGGAGCGTCCAGATGTTGAGCGCCGTCTTCCAGCTCAGCTTGTCGCTGCGCACGCGGCGATCGAGCTGCTCGACGAACGACTCCACGTCGGCGCGGGTGATGGCGCGGACGGGGCGGTCGCCGAAGACGGGCAGGATGTGGGTCGCGAGGCGGCTCTTGTCGTTGCGGACGGAGCTCAGGCCGCGCCGCTCGCGTTCCTCGATCCAGCGATCCGACCAGTCGCGGACGGTCTCGGTCGCGGCCGGCAGGTCACCGCCCTTGGCCTCCCGCGTCGCGCCGATCGCGCGTGCTCGCGCGGTGAGCTCCTGCGCCTTCTTGCGCGCCTGCACCTCGGTCAGCCCCGTCGGCAGGTCGATCCACGGGCGACTGCCGTCCTTGAGACGGATGCGCGCACGCCAGTGGTCGCCCGCCCAAACGATCGTGCCAGTCGCCTTACGTGCCATCAGCGCTTCCCGCGACGCGGGGATGTCATGCCCGATCCCACGATGCCAGCGCCCAGAAGGAGCGCGTCGAGACCTTCTTCGGAGCCCTCCGTTCGCGATTCGGCACGAGGTCGCTCGCGAGAGTCGAGCCAGCGGTCGACATCGGCGCGGCGCGCGAGCACGAGCTTGCCCTGTTTCGTCGAGGGGAAGTCGCCACGTCGCGCGGACTCCAGGAACCTCCGCTTGCCGAGCGGGTTCTTGTGCTGGTCGTAGTAGTCCGCTGTGGTCGGCGCGCAGAGCCGGGCTGCGACACGCTCGGCGACCATGTCCGCGAGTTGGTCGAGCACGGCGTTCAGCGTGATCACCGACGTTGCCGAGGTGCTCATCGCCGCTCCTCGTGCGGCCGCTGAGCCCCTGAGCATTCCTGCGGCGGCATCCCTCCACGACGAGAGCGCGGTCCCGTCCACCGCGACCGGTAGCGAACGATCAGACTGACCTGTGTCTGCGAGACTCCGAACTCGCTCGCGAGGTCCGACTGGCGCACGCCCCCCTGGCGGTACCGCTCGCGGATCTCCGCGACCTGGGCGTCGGTGAGCTTCATCCGGTAGTCGCAGTTCAGGTACGCGTCGTTGCGCTGCTGCCTCTGCGTCGTCGTGGCCCCCATCAGACGTTCCCCTTGTCGACGGAGCTCGTGGACGCGGGCGGCTGGGCGGTGGGCGGCCGAACCGTGCGGCTGCTCAGGAACTGCCGCAGCGCCTCGCGGTCGGCGGCACCTTCACCGGGACGCATGACACGCTCGACCTTCGCGAGCACCCGGTCGCCGAGCGTGCTGTGCCGAACCACGACCTCGACTTCGTTGGCGTCGAGGCCGCCGCCGTTGTCGTGGCAGTCCGACGGATCGCCGCCCTGCCACCCCATGAGTTGCATCGTGGCGTAGGAGGCGCGGCACTGCGCGTCGCTCGCGAAGTTGAAGTAGCCCGACACGCGCTGGCCCGCGTGTTCCGAGGCGAGGAGCTCGAAGGCGACGGAGAGGTACCAGTTGTTCTTCGGCGACTTGCAGTAGGTCCAGGTCTTGGCGCGTGCGAGGTAGGTGTCCTCGGGGATCAGGTTCATCGTGGGATTCCTCCGGCCGGTGACGGCCAGACGAATAGATAGTCAACCGCATGAACACCCCGGCCACGCCCTTCCCGCGCGGACCGACGGGGTGACCCGGCGACCGTGAGGCGCGCGTCCCATCGCACGCCAAACACCAACGCGAACGTCCGGGCGATACCGTGTCGCGCTGTTGGCGACTGCCCCGCCGATTCACCGCGTGAACCAACCCAGAACTGCTCGGCGGCTGTCGACGCGATCCCACCGCGCCACGCTCCAGCCCTCGCCGCCAGATGCATGTACGAGGTCCTCCCTGAGCGCGACCTAGGCTCTGGGGTGCCGACGCAGTGAGCGGCGACGACGCGACACGACCATGCGGATCAAGATCGAGCCACCACACGACAGCCCGCTCTACACGGCCGCGCTGGACTACGTCGCTCGTGGCTGGCCGGTGTTTCCCTGCCACTCGGTGCGCGAGGACGGGAACTGTTCGTGCCGCGACGAGAGGTGCTCCCACATCGGGAAGCACCCGGTGACTGTGGGCTCGACGGGGGCGACGCTCGACCCGAACCAGATCACGAGCTGGTGGACCTCGTACCCGTGGGCCAACCCCGCCATCCGCACGGGCGACGGCCTGCTCGTCGTGGACATCGACAACAAGCCGGCGGACGGGCGCGATGGCCTCGCGAGCTGGGCGCGCATCGTCGAGGAGCACGGCGGCTGCGAAGAGACTGTCACCGCGATCACCGGCTCGTGTGGGCGGCACCTCTTCTTTCGCTCGCGAGCACACGTGCGCAACTACCAGAACGGCGAGAGGTTCGGCGCGGGCGTCGACCTACGAGGGCACCACGGCTACGTGATCGCGCCGCCCTCGCGCCACAAGAGCGGTGCATCGTACGCGTGGGCGCCTGGGCGGGCGCCGGGAGAGATCGCGCTGGTCGAGGCGCCGGCCTGGCTCATTGCGCTGGCCACGCAGAGCGAGCCTCCGGTGACGACCCGCGCTGCATCCTCGTCGGAGCCGAGGGCGCCGACAACGCGCACGCCCCTCAGCGAGACCCTTCCGGACCAGATCCCGAGCGGCACGCGCCACGGCACCTTCGTGCGCCTCGCCGGGGTGCTTCGCAACCGAGGACTCGGCGAGGTGGAGATCGGCGCCGTGCTGGCGGAGGTCAACGCTCGTCGCTGCACCCCCCCGCACTGCGCCGACGACACCCGAACCATCGCTCGGTACGCGGCCCGCTGGGATGTTGGCGCGCACGCGCAACTCTCGGGCGTGCTCGACGCGGACGCGCGGCGCACGGCGCTGTCATCGGTGGCGATGACCATGCGGCGCCAGGGGCTCAACGACTTCGAGATCGCCGCCGGGCTCATGGCGATCAACACCAACCGATGCCGTCCCCGACTCTCGGTGGACGAGCTGCTCAACCTGACGGAGGACACCCGATGGAGATGGGAAACGATGAATGACCACGGCCGCTGACAACACGAACACCCCCACCAACCTCGACGACTTCGACATCGACGCGGCGCTCGGCGCCCTCGTCGATCAGGAGGCGGACGCGGAGGTAGAGAGCGACATCCCGGCCGTGCTGCCGGTCCAGCCCCAGCGACGCGCCAGATCGCGTGGGGCGTCACTGACACTCGTGCCGTCGGAAGGGAACGTCGCGGTGCCGATCGCCCGAGAGCGCCCGCTCTCGTTCCTCGTCGGCGACGCGATGGAGCTCGCCGAGGCGCTGGCTGACGATCTTCGAGAGGACTCGCCCGTGCCTGTCGTCCACGACGAGGGGTGCTTCTGGCGCTACGACACGGCGCTCGGAACGTACGCGGCGATCTCGGAGGACGAGGCACAGCGAATCGTCGGCAGGTACTCTCGCAAGCCCGTCGGCGACGGGAAGTACCCCCGGCTGCTCGCCCTGTCGCGCCGGGCGATCCTCGATGCGGTGCAGGTCTGCGCGAACAACCTCCGCGTGGCCGCGCCCAACTTCTTCAAGAGCGCGGTGCCGGGGGTCGCCTTCCGCAACGGCTTCCTCGCACTCACGAGCGATGGCCTCGACTTCCGGTCGCACAGTCCGGATCACCGTGCCCGCCACGCGCTGCGCTTCGACTACGACTCCTCCGCGCCGTGCCCCCGGTGGCAACAGTTCCTGCGCGAGGTGTTCCCGCCCGTGATGGCCGAGGACGCCGAGGATGCTCCACCGGTCGACGATGGTGCGGACCGTGCGGCACTGCTCCAGGAGTTCCTCGGCGTGTGCCTCTTCGGCATGGCGACGCGCTACGGCATGGCGTTGGTTCTCGTCGGCGAGGGAGCGAACGGCAAGTCCGTGCTGGTCAAGGTCGCCACCGCGCCGTTCCCCGAGGGCACGGTGACCTCGATCGCGCCGCAGCGCTGGAGCACGAACCACTACCTCGCCGATCTCGCGGGCAAGCTGCTCAACGCCGTCAGCGAGATGCCCGCGCGGGACATCGCCGACTCGGACCTCTTCAAGGCCGTGGTCACGGGCGACGCACTGACGGCGGACCGCAAGTACGAAGCGGCCTTCCGCTTCGTCCCCCAGGCGGGACACCTGTTCGCGTGCAACACGTTGCCCGCGACGCGCGACCACTCCCAGGGGTTCTGGCGGCGCTTCGCGGTGGTGCGGTTCAACGCCAACTTCACGGGGCGCGCGGACGTGGGCCTCGCCGACCGCCTCATCACCGAAGAGCTCCCCGGCATCATGGCGTGGATGGTCGAGGGCGCGCGGCGGGTGTTCGAGAAGGGGTGCTACACCGTCCCCCCGTCGAGCGTGCAGGCGAAGAAGGACTGGCAGGCCGACGCCGATCAGGCGCGGGAGTTCCTCGCCGAGTGCGTCGTTCGCGGCGACGCCGATCCGGGCTGGCACAAGGACGACGTGCCTCCGAAGGGCATCAGCGCCAGCGACCTGTACTCGATGTATCGCACGTGGGCCGAGACCTCCGGGCACAAGGCGTTGTGCTCGAAGGAGTTCGGCAAGCGCGCGAAGGCGGTGCTCCAGCACGGCCGGTGCAGCAGCGCGCGCTACTACTGGGCCACGGTGACCCCGGCGGGAGCACCGTTCTGGCCGCCGCAGTGCGGGTCCGCTCCGATGGCACCGACCGCTGCGACGCGTCCGTCGTCGACCGTCGCCGACAACGTCTGACGACTCGCTACGAATCCAACCCCACGCCGCCACGTGCTCATCGCTGCGTGGAGGGCCGACGACCAGCGTCGCGTTGGCTTGCCTGCGCTGATCTCACTGACGGCTGACGGCTGACGGGTCACTCTCAAAAACTCTACACACGCACTCGGGCCGACGAACCCCTCGAAGAGTTCACAGCGACGACCCGTCAGCCGTCAGTTCGTCAAGGGGCCGCCATGCCTGTGCGCCTCCGAAAACGTGGGGTGAGGCCGGGTAGAAGAACGTGGAGCGCCCAACGCGGCCTTCACCGCCCGCACTCCAGGAGGACACCCCCACCCATGCAGAACCTGCTCGCGATGCTCCGCGACGCCGTCAGCGGCAGCGTCACCCTCGGCCGGGCCGTGATCCGCGTCGGTCGCACGACGATCGAGATCGTCGTGAAGGTCATCCTGCGGAAGTAGCCCGCCTGCGCCCGCCGGTCGCGGGCACCACCGCCCCGCCCCACGCCCAACGAGGCCCACTCCGCACGCGCCGCGACCCCTGCGGCGTGAGCGGAGTGGTGTGCCCTCGTGCGTGGGAGCGGGCTCCCATCGACTTCCACACGAAAGGCACACCACCATGAACAGCAACCTCGCGATCGTCCCCGCCCCCACGTCCACCCTCTCGATCGTCCCCGCGCCCGTGCCCGCCCCGCCGCCCCCGCCGCCGACCACGCCCGTGCGGGGCCGCTCGTTCGCAGACGTGCACCGCTCCGTCATGGAGCGGGCCGACGAGATGCTGCCCGACCGCATCGTCCACGTGGCGGACCTGCGCTTCACCAGCACCGGCCACATCGCCCTCCCCGGCGGGGACGAGTACCGGCTCAACGCCTGGAGCCGCAAGCAGCTCGCGTCGCTCGTCGGTGTCCGCTGGGACAAGTGGTTCTCCACGGCCACCCCCGAGGAGCGCGCCGACGAGGTGTCGAGGAGACTGACGCGAACGCCCGGCGAGCTCAAGATCAGCGCCTTCCGCGACGACACCGACGAGGCCCACGGCATCGCCCGCGCCTTTCTCGCACCCTCGTTCACGCCGATCTCGGACGCCCGCATCTTCCAGCGCATGGCGACGATGATGAAGGGCCTGGTGGAGGAGTACCGCTTCACGAGCGTGACCTTCACCGACTCGACCACGCACTACACCGCCGTGCACACCGAGGCGTTCGACCTCGACGGCGACCTGCTGCACCCCGGCTGGCACCTGCGCAACAGCGAGGTGGGCGCCAGCGCGCTCTCGCTCGACGACCACTGGCTGCGCCTCGTGTGCACGAACGGGCTCATGGTCCGTGTCGGCGGCAAGCGCTCGCTCTACCGCACCCACCGCGCGATCGACGATGACAGCCTCGCGGCGGCCTTGGTCGTTGCGGTCGGCCGCCTGCCGGAGCGCTGGACGACCACGTTCGCCTGGATGGAGACGGCCAAGCGCGTCCAGGTCAAGTACCCGGCCGACGCGATCGAGGCCATCCTGGGCGACAGCGCGGAGGTTCCCAAGGCCCTGCTGGAGGAGGCCCAGCGCGTGGTGCTGCGCGACGGCGACCTCACGCGCTTCGGCGTCGTGCAGGCCATCACCCTCGTCGCCCACACGACCAACACCGACCCCGACGTGCGCTTCGCCATGGAGCGCCTCGCCGGGGACTACCTCGCGGCCACCCAGCAGGCCGCGTAGCTGTGGCGCTCGACGTCGCCGCCGCCGCCTCGCTCGGCCTCGTGGGGAACTCGCCCGCGATGCGCCGCCTTCACGCCGACGTGGCGCGCTACGCTCCGAAGACCGCCACGGTGCTCGTGCGCGGCGAAACGGGCAGCGGGAAAGAACTCGTCGCCCGCGCGCTGCACGAACTGTCGCCCCGCGTCCGAGCGCCCTTCGTGGCGGTGAACGTAGCCACGCTGCGACGTGAGCTCGTCGCGTCGGAGCTCTTCGGGCACGAGCGCGGCGCGTTCACCGGGGCCGTGACTACCCACAAGGGGCTGTTCGAGCAAGCCCACGGCGGGACGCTGTTCCTCGACGAGATCGGCGAGCTCGACGCCGCTGCGCAGGCGGACCTCCTGCGCGTGCTGGAGACCCGCGAGGTGCGCCCGCTCGGCAGCTCGCGCCCCCGCACAGTCGACCTGCGCGTGGTCGCCGCCACGCACCGCGACCTCGCCGCGAGGGTCGCCACTGGCGAGTTCCGCGCCGACCTCTACTACCGTCTGAACGTGCTCGCGGTCGCCGTGCCCCCGCTGCGTGAACGCGTCGACGACCTCCCCGCGATCGTGGCGCACCTGCTCTACCGCCTACGGTACGAGGTCGGCGTGCGACACGTCAGCCGCGACGCACTCGACATGCTCGCGGGCTATCCCTGGCCGGGCAACGTGCGCCAGCTTCTGAACGTGCTGCGACGTGCCCTCGTGCGCACCGACGACCTCGTGCTCGACGCCGACGCGGTCCGCGAGGCGCTGGCCGTCGAGCCCGGCGCGGTGGAGGCAGTGCCCTACCGCGTTCCGGTGCGCCGTGATCTCCCGCCGTCGATGGTTGCGGAGACCGTCGACCGCTGGGGCGGCAACATCACCCGCGCGGCCCGTGAGCTCGGAGTTGCGCGATCCACGGTGCGAGCCCACCTGCGTTCGCGCGCGCCGAAGCCCTCCCACGCGTAGCGCCCGCCAACTCGGTGCGCCTGGAATCCCGGGCGCTTCCTACCACACCCCATCCACAACTTCCCGATGCCCTGGACGCCGCGCGGCCGCTCGCGAACGGCGCCGGGCGTCGGCGAGCACCACCTCATGCCGAAGGAGTTCCCCGCCGTGTTCACCGAACAGACCCGTCGCGACGCACTGGCCGTCGCCGACCCTCCCTCCCACCGCGACGCCCGCGCCCTCGTCGAGGCCACCGTGCGCGAGGTGCTCGACGCGCACCCCGAACTGCGCGCCGTGAGGTGGACCCAGCGAGTCGACGATCCCGACCCGACGGTGCTGCTCGCCTCGAACGTCCGCGTCGAGTTCGAGAGCGGCGCCGTGTTCGACCTCGACACCGCCACGGCCACCGCCCCGTGCGACCTCGACCTCACCGCCTACGCCGTCGTCGCCGACCTCGTGCTCGCACAGACCGACCTGCTGGTCGACGCGTTCGGCCTCGGGGTCGACGTGGCCGTCTCGCGCGAGGGCGCCGAGGTCACGCCCCGCCCCTCGTAGTCCCTGCCCCATGCACGGCCCCGCGCTGGTCTTGGCGGCGGGGCCGTGCCTCCCCCTCTCGTTTCACCCCTTTCGACGCGGCCCGTGTTTGGGCCGCAGGAGCATCGCCATGTCCGCCGCCGTTCTCGCCACCGCCTCGATCCTCTGCGCATCGCTCGACCGCGTCGCCCTCTCGAAGGCCCTCGCGCGCCTCAAGCACCTCGTCGCCCGCCGCTCGGCCATGCGCGTGCTGGAGGCCGTGCTCATCGAGAGCGCGGGCGACCACCTCACGCTCATCGCCACGGACCTCACGGTCTTCGTCCGCGTCGCCGTGGCCGCCGCCGTCACCGCGCCGGGCGCGCTGCTCGTGCCGCTGCGCAAGCTCGCCGAGGTCTCGCGCAGCGGCGCCCGCCGTACGGAGCTCGCCGGGGCGTCGATCATCCTCGGCGGCATTACCCACCGGCTCGCGACGCTCCCGGTCGTCGACTACCCCGCCGTGCCCGAGCCCTCGGGCGAGGTGCTCGCCACGCTGCTGCGCCCGACGCTCGCGCGCCTGCTCGCGCAGACCGCGTACGCGATCAGCGAGGACGACACCCGCCCGCACCTCGCCGCGCTCCTCGTCGAGCGGTGCGGCGACGAACTGCGATTCGTCGCCACCGACGGCCACCGCCTGGCACTCGCCCGTGTGCCCGACGACGGGCCCGCGTTCAAGGTGCTCGTCGCGCGGGCGCTCGTCGAGGAGCTCCTGCGCATGATCGACGCACCCGGCGGCGGGGTCGTTCGTCTGCGTCGGGTCGGTGACCGCGTGTGGTTCGAGGAGGGCGCCGCGTGGGTCTCGGGGAAGGTCGTCGACGCGACGTTCCCGAGCTACGAACAGGTGATCCCTGAGGGCCACGACGGCACGCTCACGATGCCCGCGGGCGATCTGAGCGAGCTGATCCACGCGCTCGCCCCGCGCGGCACCCCGGCCGTGAAGCTCGCGCTCGACCGAGACGGTGCGCGCGTGCGCCTCACGGTCGACGACGGCGACGACAACGTCACCGAGGGCGAGGTGCTCGCGTCGTTCTCGGGCGCGCTGCCCGAGGCGATGGGGTTCAACGCGCGCTACCTGCGCGAGGTCGTGGGTGCGCTCACGAGCGACGACGCGACCGTGACCATCCACGTGTGGAATGCGGCCGACCCCGTGCGGATCGACAGCGCGCATGGCACGACGGCCGTCGTGATGCCAATGCAGGTGTAGGAGCAACGACGGCGTTATGCAGAGCCGACGTGGGGTGGACCGTAGCCCGCCCCACGTGCAGGTTCTTCTTTCACGCCCGGCTCCGCGCTCAGGACGAGCCACCACCGCGCCCGCGCTTGCGTTCGGTACATGCCCTCAGCGAGACTCCGACGGTCGCGGAGAAGGGGGCCCTTGGATGCTCTCACTCCGCCTCGGAGGAACGAGATGCAAGCTCTACAAGTTCTCGTCGATCGGGAGCGGTTCCGTCAGGTCCGCGCAAACGCGCCGAAGTTGAACACGCTGGAGCACCTCCTCCGCGAGGCTGCCTCTGCCAACCCTCGTGTGGATCTCGTGGTGCTGCCCGCTGGCTACCTGACCGCCGCGACGAAACAGGCGGTGTCTGTCTTTGTCGCAGCGGTCGGCAAGCTCGCCAAGCAGCACGGCGTCGCGGTCGTCTTTGGCGTCGACCTCCCGAGAGCCAAGGGGAACGGCGACGATCGCGCGCGGGCCCGCCGCGTCGCGACTGGACGCATCCCGTACTGGGGCTTCGCGCTCGACAAGAGCGGAGCCACACTCGGGCAGTGGCGCCAGCAGAGCATTCGCTCGGGTGACGTTCGCATCGCGCCGCCGTTCAATGCCCGTCAACGGCTGGTTCAGATCGCCGGTAGGAGCGTCGCCGTCATGGTGTGCGGGGAGATCTTCAACGCGCGATACCGGGACCAGATGCGCGCCGAGAACTTCGACGTCGTCATCGACATCGGCCACGAGAGCATGAGCACGGGGGTCGTCCCCGCACTGGTGAACATCGTCGACGGCCGCAACCGCTGGGCGCTCCACAGCCACCATGTGAAGGTCGGATCAGCACAAGCGCACGCGATCGAGCCCGGCGGTCAGAACGCGGGGGTCCGGTCGACGGGCGCGTGGAGGGAGGTCCCTCCCGGCGGTTGGAGAGTGTTCACGACGATGCGCACGGTGTGATCGACCGGAGGCGACGCACGGCGTCGAGCGGCCCGACACACTTCGTCGGAAGCCCAGAGTTCACGCGGTGAATTCTGCGGTCGCCGAGCGCGGGCAGCGTCGGCAACCGGGGCGACACAGGCATGCCGCGACGATCAGTTTGGACAGTCAGCGCCGAGCTCCTGCGTCGGGATGAACATCCAGCCCTCACGTCCGCTCCCGTCCGTGAACCTCACGTTGAAGATGCGATCCCTACCCCGCCGCAACTCCCCCGCGCCGAGCACCTCGACGACTGGAAGGGAACGAATCTCCTCGGCCCCGTCGCGGCCCACCGACGGCGCCGCCCGGAGGTGAAAGCTGGTGTGCGTCGCGTAGGTACAGCGCGCAGCAGACGAGTCGCCGCGTCCGAGCTGCGCGCCACGGGGTTGCGCGGCGCCGGGCTCGCCGTGGCTCCCGCGCGCATCCTCGCCGTCGATGGTGACCTCCGAGATGCAGAGGTCCGCCCACCGCGTGCCGACCCACACGCTGATGGCTTCGATACGAAGCGTGCGGGTGCGCACGTCGAGGCCGTCGAGTACGAGAGTGCGTTGGTCCTCACCGACGTCCCGCTCGACTGCGTGTCCGCCGTCGAAGGAGATGCGCACGCGCCGGAGGTGAGAGTTGAGCCCGAAGAGGTCGCCGTGTCGCTGGGAGATGGAGTCGTACCCCGTCGTCAGTGTGACGCGCCTCACCGTCACCTCGCCCGAGAAGGTCGCCTCGATCCACGTGCCGTCACCCGGCCCCCTTTCGTTTTCGTTCCACGCGGTCGAGAGGTCGCCGTCGAATGCGCGCTCGGGAGCGTGCTGACTCCGTCGATTCGAGATGAAGCTGGACGCGGAGACGCTCGTCGGCGTCAGCCGCCGCAGGGGCGCGGCACTGGGCGTTGGCGATGGCGCAGCGCTCGGGGATGTTGGTGGGGGGGCCCGTGACGGCAGCGGCGCCGCGACCATCGTCGCGTACGCATTGGTAGGCGGTTGGATCGCGCGTGCGCGTGTGAGCACGGCGTCGACGAGCCGCTCGAAGCGCTCGTAGGGTTGGGCGCCCGTGATCTGCGTGCCGTTGATGAAGAACGTCGGCGTACCGGTCGCGTGCAGGTGCGCTGCGAGCTGCTGGTCTCGCACGATCACGTCGCGGTGCGCGTGGGCGTCGAGTGAAGCTCGGAAGCGGGCCATGTCGAGGCCCAGCATCTGCGCGTAGCGCTCCAGGTCGGCGCGGGCGAGTTGCTCGCGGTGCTCGAAGATGAGGTCGTGGAACCTCCAGAACCCCGCGTTGCCGCCCTGCATGTGCGCCTCCATCGCGGCCTCGGCGGCGAGCTGTGCGTCGCCGTGCGCGGGCAAGGGGTTGTTCTTCCAGACGATCCTCAGGTCGTTGCCGAAGTGCGCACGGAGTTGTCGAAGGGTCTCCTCGACGCGGGCGCAGTAGGGGCACTGGAAGTCTCCGAACTCGACGATGGTCACGAGGGCCGCGCGGGGGCCGATGATCGGCGAGTCCCCGACAGGAAGCGTCTCGCTGTCGGCCTGCCCTGGCGACCGTGTGGCGCCGGACTGGCCTACACCCAGGGACGGCGCTGCGGGAGCTGCGGGCGATCTGGAGGGCGGCCGGGGGCCCACACCGGCCGCTTCAGATGGGATGGCTCCCACCCTGGCACAGTCACTCACGCGCGTGTTCGCCGCGTCCCGCAACCTGCGAGCCCTGGATTCTTCACACCAGCTCTCCTGGGGTTTGCACGCGACCTCCACGCCGGGATCGCCCGTGTGCACGTACGTAAAGCACCACACTGTATCTCGCCGCACGCAGGTCTCTACGTGATAGCGGGCACCAGCTCCGTGGGGATCGCACGCCTCCAGCGTTCGCACGCAGATGTCGAGCGACTCATCGCACCACCACACATCTCCGCGAGGCAGCGCCTCTGCATCGGGCGGCGTGTGTGACAACGCGACCTTCGCAGCGAGCGCGACGACCAGAAGGCCCCCGAGCACCAATGGCACGAGGTACTGGTGGAGCAGGCCAGCTCGCGTTGGTGCCCGCTCGCCGTGACCCTCGTGCACCGCCGGAAGGGACAGGTCCGGTGCCGCAGCCGGTGCCCCCTGTTCGAGCCTCCCCGTGGGGCCAAACGCGAGGTAGCTCACGGCGGCGACGCCCGCGACGAGTTCGATCGACTTGATGGCGAGCAACAGCCCGCCGTTGACCGCCATCCAGAACGTCAAGTTGCCCGAGAGGAACGCCCCCAGCACCAGCGCGGGCTGGAACCCCAACGCGCCCACAATCGTCGCGCTCACCAGCAGCCACGCAGCCATGGTCGGCGTCGGCTTGCGTCGCAGGAGCTGGACCGCGAGCCAGCCTGCTCCGAGCCGCCCGACGCGCTCGACCGTCACGATCAACGTGGCGGGAAGTAGTTCGACGCGCGTGGGCACCACAGCGCCTTGGTTCGCGGCGAGCGCCCCGAGGGCGAGCATGATCCCCGAGCTCGCGAGGAGCCAGCGCGGCCAGCGCCCTGATGGGATGTCTCCCCGCCGGAGCGTCTCGACGCAGAACGCGACGGCTACCAGAGACGCGGCCTCGCTCAGGCTGCCGAAGAGATCCAGCACCCCGAACAGGTCCGAACGCGCCGCTGCGACGAGTGCCGGGACAAAGCCCGTGACGAAGCACGCGACCGTGAGCCACGAGCTCGGTGCCCCAGCAAGCCATGCGCTGATCAGCAAGGCGAGCCCCGCGACCGGAGGGAACGTCGTCGTGATCCAGGCGCGCGGGAACTGCTCGGCGAGCTCGCTGGCAGAGATGAGACCGCGATCGTCACTCCCGCGCGGGATACAGTAGGTCACGACCAGAACAGCACCAGCGATGAGTGCGTTGCGTCGCGCAGAAGGGCCGCCGAGTTCGGTGGCGAAGCGCACGCAGAGAGCCCGCGTCCTCCGCAACACACGCTGAACCGTCTCCTCGAAACTCATCTACACCTCGCGCTCTCGCTCGGTGGTCGCGCTCCCGTGTGCGGCCACGGCTCGAATCAGCGCCGAAAAGCTATCACGCGGGGGTGCTTTTACGCCTGCGACCGCATCCGGACCCTTGCCGCGATGCGGCTGAGCGACGCGGAGAAAGTGGCGCGAGCCGTCGGGCGCAGAATTGCCGAACTGCGACGGGATCAGGAACTGACGCAGGAGGAGTTCGCGGAGCGCCTGAACGTCTCGATCCAACATCTGCGGCGGATCGAGCTCGCGAAAACGAACCTCAC
>JBDHVF010000062.1:0-18211 GCA_039809605.1 Polyangiales bacterium
GAGAGCGGGTCGATCGCATGACGCTCCGGCGCGTACACGCTCGCGGCGAGGCGCGCACCTTTTCGACAAGGGGGTGGGCGGTTGACACCCGCGGCGAAACCCGCGTCCAATGCGCGCATGTATCCGCCGCCAGGCAATCCGGGACCGTCGCCGTGGGGATCGCCGCCTTCTGCGCAGTGGGCGCCGCCGCCGCCGCCCGCGCAGAAGTCGAGCGCCGCGAAGATCATCGGCATCGGGTGCCTCGCGGTGCTCGCGCTCGCGTGCGTCGGGGGCATCGTGGGCGTGGTGCTCCTGCGCAAGGCGGGGCTCAGCCTCGGGCCGGGCCGCGAGGTGGCGACCACGTGGGTGACGCCGGGCGCGCCCTACGCGCTCTCGTACGTGACGAGCACGAACGACGACACGGGCGTGTGGCTCGACCTCGACCTCGGCTACGCCCAGGGCGTGCAGCTCACCGGGCCGGTGATGGTGCGGGTCAACGGCACGCCCCTCGCGCAGTACAACCTCAACCTCACGAGCGGGAGCTGCTCGGCGCCCGTGCGCGAGGTCTCGTCGTCGTTCTGCGTGAACTGGCGCTCGTCGGACGTGAACGGCAGCGGCTCGCTCGCGGGCCAGACGCGCATGTTCAAGGTGCCCGCGCAGGCGCGCGGCGCGACCGTGACCGTGAGCGGGATGGTGTTCGCGAGCCCCGGCGTGCAGGTGCGCCGGCTGCGCCTCTTCGCGGCGCAGTAGCTCAGCGCGGGGGCTCGGGCGAGGGCGGCGCAGGCGACTGCACCGGAGCCTGCGCCGGGGGCTGCGGCGCGGGGCTCTCGACGATGTGGAACTCCACGCGGCGGTTGCGCGCGCGGGCGGCCGCGGTGCGGGCCGTGTCGAGCGGGCGGTCGGGGCCGTGGCCCACGGTGGAGAGCCGCTCGGCCGGGATGCCGTGCGCCACGAGGTAGACCTTCACCGCGTTGGCGCGGCGCAGCGAGAGGGCGCGGTTGGCCACGGCGTTGCCGCGGTCGTCGGTGTGCCCCTGGATCTCGACCGCGCGGATCTCGGGGTGCGCGTTGAGGATCGCCACCACGGTGTCGAGCACGCGGAAGCTCGCGCCGCCGACGATCTGGTCGCTGTTGAGCATGAAGTTGACGGGCTCCATGATGCGGATCTGCCCGCCGGCCACGGCGGCGAGCGCGGGCGTGGTCTCGGGGCAGCCGTCGTCGTCGCGGTCGCCGTTGAAGGTCTCGGGCTCGTTCGGGCAGCGGTCGCGCTCGCCCGTGATGCCGTCGCCGTCGCTGTCGGGCACGCCGTCGGGGCAGCCGTCGTCGTCTTGATAGCCGTTGCGCGTCTCGGGCTGGTCGCTGCACTGGTCGTTCACGTCGGGGATGCCGTCGCCGTCGTTGTCGGGGTCGGGGCAGCCGTCGGTGTCCTGGGCGCCGTCCATGTCCTCGGGGTCGGTCGGGCAGCGGTCGCTCTCGTCGGGCACGCCGTCGCGGTCGCGGTCGTTGTCGGGGCAGCCGTCTTCGTCGTGGTCGCCGTCGCGGTCCTCGGGCTCGCGCGGGCACGAGTCGTAGCCGTCGGGCACGCCGTCGTTGTCGTTGTCGGTGTCGGGGCAGCCGTCCTGGTCTTGAAAGTTGTCGCGGTCCTCGGGCTGGTCGGGGCAGCGGTCGGTGGCGTCGGGGATGCCGTCGCCGTCGTTGTCGTCGTCGGGGCAGCCGTCGAGGTCGTCGTAGCCATCGCGGTCCTCGGCCTCGCCCACGCAGCGGTCGACCGAGTCGTCGACGCCGTCGGCGTCGGCGTCGACGCGCACGGGCGCCCACGCGAAGCCCACGAACGCGCGCGCCACGGGCACGCCCGCCGCGCGCACGAGCCCCGCGCCGCCGCCCGCGGTGAGCGCGAAGTCGCCGAGGGTGTAGCGCGCGGCGAGGTCTCCCTCGACGCCGTTCGACTGCTGGGCCGCGGTGAGGTTGCTCGCGCCGAAGGCCTCGGCGATGAACGACACGCGCGGCGTGGCCGCGAAGCCCACGGCCGCGCCCCAGAGGAGCTGCGTGCCCACGCGCGTCGAGAGGATCGTGAGCGCCTCGGGCCGCCACACGGCGCCCACGTTCACCGCGCCGAAGAAGCGCCCCGCGCGCACGTCGACGATGGCCCTGCCGCCCACCGAGACGTTGGCGTCGGCGAGGTAGTGCGCGTCGCCGCCCGTGTAGCGCCCCGTGGGGATGGTGCCGAACACGCCGAGCGCGACGCCCGCGCCCGTGAGCCCGGGGCGCGTGAGGCGCACCTTCACGTCGTACCTCGGGTCGCCGAGCGCCGCGGCGGACTGGGTCTCGCCCGAGGGCAGCGGGTACGCCGTCGCGGGGTTCACCGCCTGCCCGGTCTCGTACGAGAGCGGGAGCGTGAGCGCGATCTGAAAGCGCCGCGCGAGCGTGACCGTGGCCATGAGGTCGAGCGTGGCGACGTGCTCGACGGGGCGCGAGCGCACGTCGCCGAGGGTGCAGCCCGAGTCGTTCTCGGCGTTGGGGCAGTCGGCGTTGAAGAGCGTGAGGGGCCGGTAGCCGTAGTTGGCCCACGCGCCGAGCGTCACCGTGCCGTTGCCCTCGACCCTCGCGCCGTGCACCGTGAGAAAGTTGTACGGCCCCGGCGCGGGGTGAAAGAGCTGCATGCTGGTGTTCTGCTCGAACGGCGGCGAGCCGCTCGACTGCGCGCTCGCGAGGGGCGTTGAGAGCGCGAATGCCAGGCCGGCGACGACCCCACTCCATCGGCGCATGAGAGATCCTCCGAAGGGCCGCGGCGCGGCCGTTACGGGGGATGATGCACGAACCCGCGGCGGGGCGTCACGGAATCCGCGACGCGCGGCGCGTGTGGCAGATCGCTACGAGGTGATCTCGAAGTTGATGGTGAAGGTGACCGTGGTGGTCACGGGCTGCCCCTCGCGGTTGCGCGCGGGCGTGGCGGAGCAGCTCCCGCTGAGCAGGGCGCGCTCGGCGGCGCGGGCGAAGCCGTGGCCCGGGTCGGCCGACGCGCGCGCGCTGCTGATGCGCCCGTCGCCGTCGACCGTCACGCGCAGGCCCACGCGCCCGGTGGTGATGTTCTCGTCGCGCGCCTCGTCGGGGAAGAACCCCTCGAGCGAGCCGTCGTCGCACTCGATGCGCGCGCGCTGGCTGAGGTCGGGCCCCGGCGGCGGGGTCACCGGGCCCGTGCCCGTTCCGCCGGGCGTTCCGCCGACCTGGGCGTTGCGCACGGGCCCCTGGTTCGCCACGCCGTTGGCGGCCATGTCGCCGCCGCGGTAGTTGGCGTTCGTGCCCGTGGGCACGCTGTCGCTCGGGTCGTTCGACTGCTCCTCGCTCACCATGAGCGGCGGCGGCGCCGTGGGCGCGGGCGGAGGCGGCGGAGGGGGAGGCTCGTTGCGCGGCGGAGGCTCCGCGCGAGGCGCACGCGCGACCGGAGGCGGCGGAGGAGGAGGTGGCTCCGCGGCCGGAGGCGGTGGAGGAGGCGGTGGCGGTGGAGGAGGCGGTGGAGGCGGAGGCGTTTCGAACTCGACCTGCGACGAGGGGTTCACCCGCGACGCGTCGCGGTGCGGCGGGTGGATGAGCGAGAGGAGCACGTAGACCACCCCGTGGGCCACGATCGACGCGGCCGCGACGCGCGGGAGCGCGCGGGACTCGAGCGGGTCCTCGCGGGGGATCGACGGGCGCTGCGGGGGGATCGGGTGGTTCATCGCGGTGCCTGGTTCTGCGTCGCCTCGGGCTGGGTCTGAATGGCGAACTTGGTCACGCCCGCCTGCCGCACGAGGTCGATCACGTGGATCACCCGGCCGTGCGACACGCGCTGATCGGCCGCGATGATCGCGCGCACCTCGGGGTTCTCCGCGTGGCGCTGGCGCATGAGGGCCGTGAGCTCGGGCTCGGTCACGGGCCGCGTGTCGGCGTAGATGGCGCCCGTCTGGTCGACGCTCACCGAGACGGCCACCGTCACGCCGCCGCCCGTCGACGCGCGCGGCAGGTCCACGGGAATGGCCTGCGGCGTCACGATGTACTTGGCCGTCACCATGAAGATGATGAGCAGCACGAGCGCGATGTCGACGAAGGGGGTGACGTTGATCCCCGTGATCGCCCCCTCGTCGTCCTGCGACGCCCCGCCGGCCATGTCAGTGCTTCTCCGCGGGCTTGTCGGCCGTCTCGGTCTTCTCGGTCTTGGCGGGCTTGGCGTCCTTCGCGTCCTTCACGGGGCCGCGGTAGGGCGTCGGGGCGCCCGTCGACGCGAGGGCCGCGGTGATGACGTGCGTGACCGTCTCCGACGACGCGATGAGCGTGCGCACGCGGCGCTGAAAGTAGTTGAACGCCGCCACCGCGGGGATGGCGACGAGCAGGCCGATGGCCGTCGCCACGAGGGCCTCGGCGAGCGTGCCCATCACCGCGCCCGTGTCGAACGTGGGGGCCGCCGCGCCGCCGCCCGCGGCCGCCGCGCGCCGCGCGGCCTCGCGCACGGCCTGCTCGCTCGCGCGCAGCTTGTCGAACGCTTGAATGATGCCGATGACGGTGCCGAAGAGGCCCACGAAGGGCGCGTTGTTGCCCACCGTGCCGAGGAACACCAGGTAGCGCTCGAGGTTGAGCTTCACGCGCGCCGTCGCGCCCGCCATGGCCTCTTCCGCTGCGCGCAGGCCGTGGTCGAACTCTTCGATGCCCGCGATGGCGATGGTCGCGGCGGGCGACGGGGACTTCTTGAGCTCCTCGCGCGCGGCGTCGTGGTCGCCCTTGCGCAGGAGGTCTCGCACCGTCGACGCGAGGCGGTCGAGGTCGTCGTGGAGCGAGCGGTAGTACCGCGCGCGCTCGAGCATCACGGCCACCGAGGCCACGGAGATGGCCACGAGCACCCACATGACCCACTCGGCGCCCAGCATCGCGAAGCGGGTGAAGAGCTGAATGAGCGAGAAACCACCGTGCATTCGTCACCTACGCCTTCGCAGCAAGCAGCGCGGCCTGAAGACCGCCGCGGACGCCACGCGCCCGTCGCGTCGGTCGGTTGGATGCCATCACTCCGGAGCGGTTTCAACGGTCTCCGCTCCCTTCATCACCTCGCGCAGGAGCGAGGTCGCGTACGCGCCCGCGGGCAGCGTGAACGCGAGGCGCAGCGCGCCTCGATCGTCGTCAACCGACAGGTCGTCCACGATCATCCGCACGGCGCGTCGGGTCCCCTCGCCCAGGTCCCTCGCCCTCGCGAAATCACCCGGCGCGAGCCCGGCCTCGGCCAGCACGGCCTCCTCGCGCGCGAGCGCCTCGCCCGCGGCGCGCAGCATCTTCGTGCCGAACATCGGCCCCGTCGCCGACGCCGCGTGCGCGTCGTAGAGCCCCTGCGCCTCGGCCGGGTCGACGCGCCAGGGCCCCCCCACCGGGTGCCGCACCGCGAGGTCTCCGTCGACGTACCGCGCGAGCTCGCCCGAGGCCACGCGCCGCGCGAGGTAGCGGTTGAAGAGCTCCGACTGCGCCGCCGACACGAGCATCTTGCGCTCGAAGTGCTGCCGCGGCGCCGACGCCTCGCCGCGCAGCCACGCCATGCCCCGCGCCGCGTTGTCGCCCTCGCGGCCGAAGCGCTGCTCGCCGTAGTAGTTGGGGCAACCGTAGTTTCGCAACTCGGTTGCAATAACATGGGCGTTACCGATTGCAAGCCCCGGGTGCTCGACGCCGGTGACGCGAATGACGAAGCGGTTGCCGTGCAGGTGGCCGGTGCGGAGCTTGTTGCGGTGGCGCGACACGGCCAGCACGCGCACGCCCTCGATCGAGAGGGCCTCGGCGGCCGCGGGGTCGACGTCGGGGAAGCTCGCCCACTGGGTCGTGACGGCGTGGCGGTCTTTGAGCCCGGCGTAGCCCGCGTCGCGGGGGTCGACGCCGAGCGCGCGCGCCATGCGCTCGACGGCGAAGGGCGTGGTCATGCCGCGCTTCTCGAAGCGCACGTACACGTGGCTCCCCTCGCCCGAGGGCTCGTACGCGGGGATCTCGTCGACGCGAAAATCCTCGGGGCTGGCGCGCAGCACGCCGCCCGTGCCGGGCAGCGAGGCGGTGAGGTAGGGCAGCGCGGTCAGGTGCATGGCGGGCGCGGACCATACTGCGCGAACGAGCGGAAGCGAAGCGGTGCTAGGCTCGCGCGCCGTGAAGGCCCCTCCCCCGGTGTGCGTGTTCTGCGGCGCGTCTCCCCGCGCGCCGGCCCGCTACGTCGAGCTCGCGCGCGACGTGGGGGCGCTGCTCGGCGCGCGCGGCGTCGAGGTGGTGTACGGCGGCGCGAGCGTGGGGCTCATGGGCGCCCTCGCCGACGCGGCCCTCGCCGCGGGAGGGCGCGTGACGGGGGTGATCCCCGCGGGCCTGCGCGACCGCGAGCTCGCGCACGCGGGCCTCACCGAGCTCCACGTGGTCGAGTCGATGGCGTCGCGAAAGGACCTCATGTTCGCCCGCGCGGGCGCCTTTCTCGCGCTGCCCGGCGGCTTCGGCACGCTCGACGAGCTCTTCGAAGCCGTCACCCTGCGGCAGATCGGGCTGCACGCCAGGCGCATCGCCCTCGTCGACGAGAACGCCTTCTGGTCGCCCCTCGTCGCGTGGATCGACCGCGCCGTGGCCGAGGGCTTCGTGCCCGACAACGTGCGCGACGCCATCGAGCTCGTGCCCGACCGCGGCGCGCTCGCGCGCTGGCTCGACTCGCTGGCGGGATGAGGCTCGCGGCCGCACGCGCCCTGCTCGAGCGCGCCGTCGCCGAGCGCGTCACGCCCGGCGCGCAGCTCTCGGTGCGCTTCGCAGACGGAGAGGTCCAGTCGCTCGCCGTCGGCGCGCTCGACTACGAGCCCGGCTCCGCCGCGGTCACCACGGGCACCGTCTACGACCTCGCCTCGATCACCAAGGTCTTCACCGCGCTCTCGCTCGTGCGCGTGGCCGACCGCGCCCGCTTCGACCTCTCGGCCCCGCTCTCGTCGCTCCTCGCGTGGGCGAGGGACACGCCCGCGGGCGGCGCCACGCTGCTGGAGCTCCTCTCGCACCGCGCGGGGCTCGTTCACTGGGCGCCCTTCTACCGCGCCGTGAGCCCCGACCTCGCGGGCGCGCCCGACGCGCGGCGGGCGGTGCTCGACGCCGTCGCCAGCACCCCGCGCGGCGAGCCCGGGAGCGTGCGCTACAGCGACCTCGGGTACATCCTCCTCGGCGAGGCGCTCGCGGCGCTCGCGGGCGACGCGCTCGACCGGGTGATCGCGCGCGAGGTGATCGACCCGCTGGGCCTCGGCGCGGCGTACCGCGGGGTGGGCGAGCGCTGGCGCTCGGGCGACATCGCGCCGACGGAGCTGTGCCCCTGGCGCGGGCGCGTGGTGCGGGGCGAGGTGCACGACGAGAACGCCTACGCGCTCGGCGGCGTGTGCGGGCACGCGGGCCTCTTCGGCACGGCCGACGACGTGCGCGAGCTCGGGGCGCGCGCGCTCGCAGGCGACGGCTCGTGGTTCGACCCCGCGCGCATGGCGTGGATGCTCGCGCCCCGCCCCGGCGGCGCGCACCGCGTGGGCTGGGACGCGCGCAGCGGCCACGCCCCCTCGGCCGGCGCGCTCATGGGCCCGCGCACCTTCGGGCACCTGGGCTTCACCGGCACCTCGCTCTGGTGCGACCCCGACGCGGGCGTGGCCGTCGCGCTCGTGACCAACCGCGTGCACCCCACGCGCGAGAACGCGGGCGTCCGCGCGCTGCGGCCCCTCGTGCACGACGCGGTGATGCGCGCCGCGCGGTGAGCGGTCGCCACGCGCGCCCCTCTGCGCTACCGTCGCGGGCCGTGAAGCACGCCCTCCGCATCGCCCCGATGGCGCTCGCGCTCTGCGCCGGCTGCGAGCTCGTCGACCGCATCCGAGACCGCCTCGAGGACCGCAACGCGCAGCCCGCGCAGCCGCAGACCCTGCCCACGACGGCGCCCATGCAGCCCGCGCCCGCGCCGCCCGGTCAGCCCGCGGCCAACGAGGCCCTCGCGCCCGCGCCGCCGGGCTCGTACGACGCCACGGGCGCGTTCACGCAGGCCTTTCTCCAGATGGAGACGCGCGCGGTGCTCTCGGAGCTCGTCGCGGCCCTCGCGCCCGAACACCAGGTGCGCGTCGCGAACATCCCGCTCGAGTTCACGACCAACCTCGCCGAGGTGAACGCCGCCGCGGGCTGCCGCCGCGCGGGCGGCTCGCTCATGGCCGTCACGGGCGGCATGCTCGCGCTCGTCTCCGCGGCCTCCGAGGCCAAGGCCGCCGACGAGCTCGCGAACACGCAGCTCCTCTCGGCCTACTACGACCAGACGGTGCAGGCGGTGCGACGCGAGCTGCCCGTGCAGCCCCTCGCGCCGGGCATGGTGCCGCCGCAGGTGGCGCTCGACCCGCGCAAGCTCGCGCGGCAGAGGTTCCTCTTCGACGAGCAGATGGGGTTCATTCTCGGGCACGAGCTCGGGCACCACTACCGCGGCCACACGGGCTGCGCGCAGGGCGGCAACGCCGTGGGCCAGGAAGCCCAGGCCGAGGACATCGTGCGCGCCGTCTCGAACACCATGCCCCTCTTCAACCAGCCCGTGGAGATGGAGGCCGACGCGTGGGGCGTGGTCGACGTGCTCGACGCGGGCGCGCGCCGCGTCGGCGGGCGGTGGACCGAGGAGGGCGCCACCCTCTCGATGGACTTCTTCCAGCGCCTCGAGGGGGAGCGCGGCACGTCGCCGATCCTCTTGTTCGTGCGCTCGCACCCGCCCGCGGTGATCCGCAGGCCCGTGATCCAGATGTGGGCCGACAACTGGCGCCGCGGCGTGCGCCCCACCACGGTGGGCGCCGGGGGCCTGCCGCTCCCCATCCCGATCCCGCTGCCCGGCCAGGGCGGCGCCAACAACGGCCAGGGCAACCCGCTGCCCATCCCGCTGCCCATCCCGCTGCCGGGGCAGGGCAACGCCAACAACGGCCAGGGCAACCGCCTGCCGTTCCCCTTCCCGCTGCCGACGACGCGCTGACGGGTGCGATGCGCGCGCGACCGACCCTCGCGGCCGCGGTCGCCGCGTCGTGGCTCTCTGCCCGCGCCGCGCGCGCGCAGACGCTCGGCGACGACCGCGCCCTCGCCCCCGACGCCGCCGAGCTCGACGCGATCGAGCGCGCGTGGAGGCGCCGCGAGACCGAGCGCCTCTTCGCGCTGCGCCACCGCGTGCGGCTCATCGTCGAGGCCGGCGCCTCGGTGACCCGCTACCGCGAGCACGTGACCGACGCCGTCACGCTGCGACGCGACCCCTCGCTCGCCGCGATGGCGGCCGTGGGCGGGCGCTACGCCCTCACGCCCGCGTTCGAGGTGCACCTGCGCGGGGAGCTCGTGGCGCCGCTGCCCGTGGGCGCGATCGACAACGGCGCCTTCGCGCGCGTCGCGACGACCCCCTGCGACGCGACGCGGCGCTACGACCTGGCGCCCGCCACGGCGGCGGCCCTCACGCTCGACGCGGGCTTTCGCGTGCGGGCGATCACGGCGCTCTCGCCCTTCTACGTCGGCGGCGCGCTGCGGCTCACGGGGCAGGTGTCGACGGGCTCGGGCGAGTGGGCCGTGCGCTGCGTCGACGCGCGCGGCGCGACGGTCTCCGAGGTCACCGGCAGCGTCGACGCCTCGGCGGCCGTGGTCGACGTCGGCGCGTCGCTCGAGACGGGCTACCGCTTCGGCGAGCGCGAGTCGTGGGACGTGGGCATCCGCATGACCGTGCAGGCCCTCGGCACCAACGCCGCGGGCCTCGGCGGCGCGCAGTTCTTCGTGGGGTGGTCGCCGTGAGGCCCCGGCTCGCGGCGCTCCTCGCGCTCGTCGCGCTCGCGGGGTGCCTGCGCTGGCAGCGCGTCTCGATCGAGTCGGTGCGCGACGGGCGCGTCGACCTGCGCACGCGCACCGTGCGAATCAGCGCGCCGGGCGAGCAGGCCGAGCTCGTGGTGCACCGGGTCGACGGCGCGCGCGTCGAGGGCTGGGACGCCGCGCGCAACCTCGAACGTCGCATCGACCTCGCGCGCGCCCGCGAGGTGCGCGTGCGCGAGACCGACCCCCTCGGCAGCGCGCTCCTCGTGGGCGCGGTCTACCTCGCCGTGAGCGTGGTGAGCTGGCTCGCCGTCGTGGTCGACGCGTTCTGAGTCACCACGTGAGCGTGAGCGAGGGCCCGAGCGCCGTCGCCGCGGGGCGCCCCGAGGGCGCGCGAATCGCCTGGTCGACGAGCCACGCCACGAGCACGCCGAAGCCCGTGCCGAGCGCGTCCCACGCGAGGTCGCGCCACGACGGGTCGCCGTAGCCCGCGAGGTCGAGGAGCTCCTTGCCCACGCCCGCCGCGAGCCCCACGCCCGCGCCGAGCGCGAGGCGGCCCGGGGCGCCGTCGAAGGCCAGCGCGCCGAGCGCGTACCCGCCCCCCGCGAAGAGCGCGCTCGCGCCGAAGTGCAGCGCCTTGTCGGGTCCGAGCCAGTCGTCGGCCGACTGCGCGCGGGCGGCGGGCGCGAGGGCGACGAGCGCGAGGGTCACCGCCGCCGCGCCGCGCATGATGTCAGCAGCTCGTCGCGCTGTTGGCGCGCGCCTCGAGGGTGAGCGACCACGGGCTGCACGACGCGCCCGACACGTACCGCACCTCGATGTAGTAGTCGAAGCTGTCGCTGAGCGTGAGGCTGTCGCTCTCGCTGATCTCGACCTGATCGCGCTGCCCGGCGAGCGCGAGCGAGCGCGCGATGACCGTGCCGCAGGGGCGGTAGACGTAGAGGTCGTAGTCGACGCCCGCGGGCACGTTGAGGGTGATCCGCGCGCGCAGCGACGCCGGGCAGGTCGAGCACTCCGCCGCGCGCGCGCGGAACCACTGCGACGTCTGCCCCATGCGCGTGGCGACGGTGCGGTAGCTGGTGCCGCCGCAGAGAAAGCCGCACGAGGTGTCGCCGCACCACGTGCCGAGGCTCACGGCGGCGGGGCAGGTCGAGGGGTTGGTGCGGTGGTCGACGCACGCGCCGCTGCACGACGACGATCCCGACGGGCACCCGCCGTCGGAGGGCGCGTCGGGCGCGTCTCGCACGTCGGGCGCGTCGCGAACGATCGGCACGTCGCGGTCGACGACGTCGGGGGTGACCGCGTCGATGCCGACATCGGCGACGCCCGTGTCGAGCTCGTCGGGGCCGCGGTCGGGCGCGACGTCGAGGGTCGACGCGTCGGGCGCCGAGGGCGCGTCGACGGCGGCCGCGTCGGGCGTGACCTCGGCGTCGACGGGGTCGAGCTGCCCGTCGGGCTCGGCGTCGGGCGGCGACGGCGCGTCTTCGACGGCGGCGTCGGACGTCTCGGCGTCGTCAACGGGAGGCGCTCCGTCGCCGTCGCCCGCGGGGTCGCCGTCGCTCCCGAGCGCGCAGGCCCCGAGGGTCGACGCCAGCACCAGTAGCCATCCGAGAGAGCGCCTCTTCATCGCCGGGAGGTTGTACACCACCGGGGCCTCGCCCGGCGACACGACGGGGCGGCGCTCGCGTTTCGCCCCGCCGCGCGCTATCACCCGCCGCCCTGATGGACGCTGTGATCTTCGACCTCGACGGGCTGCTGATCGACTCCGAGCCCCTGTGGCGCCGCGCCGAAATCGAAGTGTTCGCGCGCGCGGGCCTCGCGCTCACCGAGGCCGAGTGCACGGAGACCACGGGCCTTCGCATCGACGAGGTCGTGCGCCTTCGCCGCTCGCAGGCGCCCGGCTGGCACACGCTCACCGAGGCCGAGGCCGTCGACGCGGTGCACGCGCGGGTGATCGAGCTGATGCGCGCCGAGGGCGAGGCGATGCCCGGCGCGCGCGAGGCCGTGGCCTTCGTGGCGCGGCGGGGCGCGCGGCTCGCGCTCGCGTCGTCGTCGTCGCGGCGGGTGATCGACGCGGCCCTCGAGCGGCTGGGCCTCGCGGCGCTCTTCGAAGTGATCCACTCGGCCGAGGGCGAGCCCTACGGCAAGCCGCACCCCGGCGTGTACCTCTCGACGGCCGCGCGGCTCGGCGTCGCGCCCACGCGCTGCCTCGCGGTCGAAGACTCGCTCCACGGCCTCGTCGCCGCGAAGGCCGCGCGCATGCGGTGCCTCGCGGTGCCCGAGCGCGACGGCCCCCGCTTCGCGCTCGCGGACATGGTGCTCCCGAGCCTCGCGGCGCTCGACGAGCGCGCGTGGCGAGCGCTCACCCGCTAGAGCGACTGGCCGAGGATCACGCTCGCGATGAAGCCGATGCCCGCGACGGCCGCGGAGCCGATGACCACCACGGCGCGCGCCTTCGCGCTCTTGAAGCGCGAGCGGGCGGCCTCGCGCTCCTGGGGGTCGACGGTCTGGTCGGCGCCGCCGCCCTGACGAAAGACCGCGCCGGGGGTGAAGTCGCGCAGGCCCTCGCGGAGCTCCCTGGCGCGCTGGCGGATCTGCTCGAGCGCGTCGACGGCGTGCTGGAGCATCACGGGGTCGGGCTCGCGGGCCCACGTGATCGACGCCATGCCCTCGCGCAGGGCCACCAGCGGGAACTCGTGGTCGCACGGGATCGCCAGCAGCGCGCGGCGCACGGGCGCCACGAGGAGCTGCCGCGCGGCCTCGAGCGGCGCGGCCTCGACGACGAAGCGGGCGTCGAAGGCCGCGTCGCCCACCTCGGCGTCGACGGTCATGCCGAGCACCTTGTCGAAGCCCTCGCCCGCGAGCTCGGGGCGCAGCCTCAGGTCGACCGGGATGCCCGGCGCGTCGAGCACCAGCGTCGTGCGCAGCGAGCGCTTGCCGATGCCCTTCACGCGCAGCGTGAGGGCGACGCCGTTGCGGTCGCCCACGAGCGCCACCGCGTCGGCGCCCTCGGGCCGCAGCGCGAGCCGGCGGATCCCACAGAACTGCGCGACGGCGTCGAGTCGGGCGGCGAACGCGGCGAGGACCACATCGTTGCGGCTGCTCATGGCGGTGCTCTCCTTCGTGTGCGTGGCGGGGATCGTACGACGAACGTCGGCGCGATCCGATCTCGTCCCTGGCGATTGCTGGGACCACGACAACGCACACGGGCCTTGGGTTCGAATCAACGCGCGGGCAGGCACAGCCCGCGGGGCGAACACGCCAGCGGCGCGGGGCACGCGCCGTTCTGGCAGGCCGCCACGCACGCGCGCCACGTTCGCGCGCCGCCGTCGCCCGCGTACGAGACCTCGGTCGCCGTCGTGCCGCCCGCGCACGCTCCGCCCTCCGAGAGCCACGGGTCGACCTCGGGGAGGCACACGCGCGCCCCCTCGACCGACGCGCACACGCCGCCCGACGCGCAGTCGGAGTCCGTCGCGCAGGGGCGCGTCCATCGCGCCGCGGGCGGGGCGATGTGCGCGTCGTCGGGCACCACGTGCTGCACGCGGGTCACCGGCGGGGGATCGTCGCCGGGGCCGTGGGGCACGGCGTCGACGACCTCCCACTGCCCCAGCCGCAGGATGCCCTCGGAGACCAGGAACGCGCGCACCGGGCGCTCGCCGCACGGCGGGATCACCGCGGGCACCGGCCCCGCGCCCGACCACTGCGCGCGCAAGCGGATGCGCACGCGGCCGCCCGCGCGCTCCGAGGTGCCGTAGAGCGGGCCGTACCCGCAGGGCATGCGGGCGCCCACGACCGCGTAGGGCGTGCTGCCCGTGGGGGCGGGGTCCGAGAGCAGGTGGATCCACGCGATGGGCACGTCGACCTCGCGGCGGTCGGGCGAGGGACCGAGCGGCGCGGCCTCGGTCACGCGCACGAGGGTGCCCGCGTCGGCCGGGGCCGCGGGGGCAGAAGCGTCGGGCGCGGCGCGGGCGCGGCACCCGTTGCAGCCGGGGAGCGCCGCGAGCGCGGCGAGCGCGAGGGTCGCGCGGAGCGTCATGGCGCGCGGTTCTACCACCAGACAGGGCGCAGAGGCGCTTTGACATCGCGCGTCGCGCGGTGGTACTCCGTCGCGCGCTGAATGGCGGTTCAGTCGAAGGCGCCATCATCGCAGGAGGAAGAGAACATGACGGTCGACGTGAGCAACCTCTTCAACAACGAGCTCAAGAGCGCGCTCGAGCGCAACCCCGAGGGCGCCCGCAAGATCGGCGGCACGTACGGGCTCAACATCGCCGGCGCGGGCAACTGGAAGATCGACCTCGTGAGCAACCCCCCCACGGTGGCCCAGTCGGACACCGAGGTGACCGACGCGCAGGTGACCATCGGCGTGGCCGAGAGCGACTTCCAGACGCTGGTCGCCGACCCCGGCGCGGGCATGAAGCTCTTCTTCGCGGGCAAGCTCAAGGTCAAGGGCAACCAGATGCTCGCGATGAAGCTCAAGGACTTGTTCGCCCTCCGCTGACCCCTCCGCTCCGCGCTTCACGCGCGGGCCTCGCTCGTCTACGTTCCCGCGCCCATGGATGACCGTTCGCTCGCCTCCCGCGCGCCGCTCGCGGGCGTGCGCGTGCTCGACCTCACGCGCCTGCTCCCTGGCCCGATGGCCACGCTGGTGCTCGCCGACCTCGGCGCGCGCGTCGACAAGCTCGAAGACCCCTCGCCGGGCGACTACCTGCGCCACATGCCCCCGCAGCGCAAGGGCACCAACGGCGCCTTCCACGCGCTCAACCGCGACAAGCGCAGCGTCGTGGTCGACCTCAAGAGCCCCGCGGGCTCCGCGCTCCTGCGCCGCCTCGTGGCCGCCTACGACGTGGTGATCGAGGGCTTTCGGCCGGGCGTGCTCGCGCGCCTCGGGTGCTCGCACGACGACATGCTCGCGATCAACCCCCGGCTCGTGGTGTGCGCCATCACGGGCTACGGGCAGACGGGCCCGCTCGCCCAGCGCGCGGGGCACGACATCAACTACCTCGCGCGCGCGGGCGTGCTCGGCGTCACGGGCCCGGCCGACGGCCCCCCCGCGGTCTCGGGCGCCCAGATGGCCGACGTCGCCGGCGGCGCGCTCTGGTCGGTGATCGCCGTGCTCGCCGCGCTGCGAGAGCGCGACCGCACGGGGCGCGGCTCGATCGCCGACGTGGCGATGTGCGAGGGGTCGATCCCGCTCGGGGCGTTTGCCCTCGGCGCGCTCGCGGCCGGCGCGCCCGCGGCGCCGCGCGGGCGCAACCACCTCGACGGAGGCATCGCCGCGTACAACACCTACCGCACCCGCGACGGGGCCTCGGTCGCGCTCGGCGCGCTCGAGCCCAAGTTCTGGGTGAGCTTCGCCGCCGCGGCGGGCCTCGACCCGTCGCTCGACGCGCTCGTGGCCGGCGACCATCAGCCCGCGCTCAAGGCGCGCGTCGCCGAGGTCTTCGCCTCGCGCACCCGCGCCGAGTGGGAGGCGTTCGCCCGCGCCCACGACTGCTGCCTCGAGCCCGTGCTCGACCCGTCGGAGCTCGCGCGCGACCCCCAGCACGCCGCGCTCGGCGTGCTCGTCGACCTCGACGACGGCCGCGGGGGAGCGATCCCGGTCTTTCGCACGCCCGTGGGCGCTGGGGCGGCGACGGCGCACACCGCCGCGCGCGAGGCCGGCGCCGACACCGACGCGGTGCTGCGCGACGCGGGCCTCGACGAGGCCGAGGTCGCCGCGCTGCGCCGCGACGGCGTCGTGCGGTGAGGTCGCGCGCGGGGTCGATTGCGCGGGCCTCGCCCCGGGGCGCAGAGTAGCCATGAGGGAGGACCATGGCCGCGCACGCCCCGACCGCACTCGACCTCGCAGAGGTGCTCTACCACCGCACCGAGCACCACGTCGCCGCGCGCGGTGACGTCCCCCGCGGGTGGCACGACGCCGTGCGCGCCGTGGGCCGCGCCGCGTGGCGGCTGCGCGCGCGCTCGCTCGACGCCGTGGCGTTCGACGGGCGGCTCACGGTCACCCTCGACGTGCCCGCGGGCGCGCTGCCCGACCGCCACGCGCGACCCGCGCTGGCCCTCGCGCGACTCGCGGGCCTCGAGGTGCGCTTCGAAGCGGGCGCGCTCTCGGAGCCCCCGACGCTCGGCAGGCGCGAGCGCGCGAGAGAGGCCCTCTCCCGCGCGGGGCGGTGGTGCCTCGCGCGCGTCGAGTCGCTCGCGGCCGACGCGCTCGCCGACCGCGACCCCGAGGCGGTGCACCAGATCCGCGTGGCCCTGCGCCGGCTGCGCTGCGTCTTGCGCGTGGTGCGCTCGGCCGCGGACCCCGCGTGGGTCGCCGACGCGGCCGACTTCGTGCGCTCGCTCGGCCAGCACGCCGGGCGCGTGCGCGACCTCGACGCGGCGCTCGACACGCTCGCGCGCCTCGACGTCGACCCCGCCACGCGCGCCGAGGCCGCGGCGAGGCTGCGGGGCGCGAGGGGGCCCGCGGTCGAGACGTTTCGCGCGGTGTTCGACGCGGACCTTCACGCCGCCGCGCGCGGCGCGCTCGACGAGCGCCTCGCGCGACTCGACGGGGTGAAGGGGTCGCTGCGGCGCGTGGCGCGCGCGCACTTCGACCGCGAGCTCGCGGGGCTCTCCCGCGCGCTCGGGGGCGACCTCCAGATGGCCGACGGGTACCACGAGATCCGCAAGCGGGCGCGGCGCGTGCGCGACGCGGTCGACGTGCTCGGGCGCTCGCTCAGGCGCCCGGAGCGCGGGTGGCGCAAGCGGCTCCAGCCGCTCCAGTCGCACCTCGGGAGCTTGAACGACGTGGCCGTGATGCACGCCGCGATGCCGGGCGACGACCCCCTCGCGCGGGCGGTGCGAGAGGCGCTCGAGCGGCGGCGCCTGATGCTCCTCGCGGAGCTCGCGACGCCGCTGGCCCTCCTGGCTGGAGAGCTCGCCCGGCGTTGAAGGTTACCTCTCGGTGCTCAGTGCTGGTCGGAGCCCGTGGCGGCGGGCTTGGCGCCCACGTGCCTGCGGGTGACCACGCCCGAGCGCCGCGACGCGGTGCCGAAGCGCTCGCAGAGGGGGCCGAGGCCCAGGGGCTTCCAGATCACCGTGCCGAGGCCGTGCGCGCGGCAGAGCACCGACGCCTCGGTGCCCCCCGTCGCGAAGGTGACCTCGAGCTCGGGCAGGTGTTGCAGCAGCCGCTCCGCGAGGGCGGCGCCGTCCATGTGCGGGAGCACGAGGTCGATGAGCGCGCGCGCCCAGACGCCTCCCCCCTGCACCGCCGACAGGGCATCGAGCGGCGACGCAAATGCATCGACGCCAACGCCCCTTGCGCGAAGCGCCCGCACGATCGACGTGCGGAGGGCCTCGTCACTCTCAACCAGAAGAACGCGTGCTCCCATGATGTCCGTCTCTCTGGGGCAGTTTCACAGATGTGACCAGTCGTGGCAATCGGGCAACGTCACAGATCCGAGAACGCTCCACATTCACTCGTTCTCCGGATAATCAAGCCCGATGGAAGAAACCATCCGCGACCTGTTCAGTGGAGGCGCGCGCCGGTGAGCGCGGCCAGACCGAGCGCGAAGCCTACCAGCAACAGCACCGCGACGCCCGCGAGCAGCGGCGCGAGGCGCTCGCGTCGAGAGCGCATGACCTCTCGGGGCTCAGACTCTCCGCGCCGCAGGCCGAAGCCCAGCACCAGCACCGACTCGAGCGCGACGGCCGCCGCGAGGCACGCGAGGGCGAAGCCGCGGGCCTTCGCGGCGCGCGCGGCGAGCGTGGCGCGCGCGCGAGCGGCGCCGTCGAACACCACGTGCACGTCGGGCGTCGGCGGGGGGATCGTTCGCACCCCGAACCATCTCCGCGAGGCGTCGTCGGCGGCGCACGCCTCGGGGGGCCGATCCCATCGCACGAAGGCCTGCTGCTCGTCGGCGAAGCGCGCGTCGAGCGAGGCTCGCGCCCAGCCCGCGGCCACGTCGCGAGGGAGCGCCACCCGCGCCTCGGCGACGTCGCCCGCGGGCGCGAGCGTGACGGCCGTCCACCAGCGCGCCAGGGGGCCTTCGCCGCCGAGCACGTACAGGGGCTGCCCCGCGAGCGTCGCCCGCACCACCAGCGCATCTCCGTCGCGCGCGAGCGCGATGCCCCCGGGGCGCACCGGGAGCCTGCGCTGCCACCGCTTCGAGGTGCCATCGCGCATGCGCCCGACCACCGCCACGGGCGCGCCGAGCCCCGCCACGGTGACCTGAAACGCCGCCACGTCGCACGCGCCCGTCGCCGCGACGGAGGGCTCGACCGACACGCCCTCGAACTCGGGCTCGATGCGCACCTCGGCCGCGCCCGGCGCCCGCACCAGCACCTCGCCACGCTGCTCGGGCAGGAGCGCGCCCCCGCTCGCGACGACGTCGACCTCCTCGACGCGCGGCGGCGCCTCGCGCTCGGGCTCGGGCGGCGACGCGGGCAGCGACACGCTC